>CAIUHT010000174.1 GCA_903898975.1 uncultured Planctomycetaceae bacterium | reverse complement strand
TCTTGAGGAAGAGGCTTTCGACCCCTGCCGTCGCGCCTTTTATGGTCGATGCAACTCCCCTGAAAGTGAGGTCGCGGCCGGTGAGCGTCGTCGTGTCACCGACGGCGTCGAGGATGACCGCGCCGCTGTACTGCTGGTCCTCGGTGGTCTGGATTGATCCGGCGTTCAGGACGATTGAGGTGGACGCCGCGACGTCGAGGTTTTTGAGCAGCGGAACGATATTCATCGCTCCCTCAAACCGTGCGGTGCGGCTGCTGCTGACGACGAGGCTTTCAACCCCTGCCGTCGCGCCTTGAATGGTCGACCCGGTGCCACTGAAAGTGATGTCACGGCCGGTGAGGGTCGTCGTGTCGCCGGCGGCGTCGAGGATGACCGCACCGGTATAGCGCTGGTCCTGGGTAGTCTGGATCGATCCGCCGTTGAGGACGATCGCCGTTGTCGCCGCGACGTCGAGGTTTTTGAGCAGCGGAGCACTATTGATCGCTCCATCAAACCGTGCCGTGCGGCTGCTGCTGACAACGAGGCTTTCGACCCCCGCCGTCGCGCCTTGTATGGTCGAAGGGGCTCCTCGGAAAGTGATGTCGCGGCCGGTGAGGGTGGTCGTGTCGCCAGCGGCGTCGAGAATGACGGGCCCGAAGTACAGCTGGTCCCCGCTGGTTTGAATCGAGGTCCCGTTCAACGCGATCGACGAGGTCGCCGACACCGAGAGATTCTTGAGCGTTGAGCTGCCACCGACGGATCCTTCGAACTTGGCACTCCGACTGCTCGACACCACCAGGCTTTCCACCTCGGCCAGTGCCCCATTGAGGGTGGTGCTGCTCCCCAGGAAGTTGATGTCGCGGCCGGTGAGGGTGGTGATGTCGCTGGTGGCATTGAGTCGCACGGGGCCCGAGTAGAACTGGTCGCCCGTCGTCTTGATCGTTCCCGCCGCGAGCGTGATCCCAGTGGTCGCCGTCACTTCGAGTGTGCCAAGCGGTCCCGTGTTGCCGACCGGTCCCTCCAGCCGCACATTCCGGCTGCTCACAATCTGCAATTGCTCGGGGCTGCTGCCGGTCTGGTTGATCGACGAACCGGCGGTGGCGAAGGTGATGTCGCGCCCCTCCAGCCGGGTGCTGCCCGCCGAACCCTGCAGTGTCACAGGGCCCGTATAAAGCTGATCCTGGGCAGTCAGGACCGTACCTGCCGAGAGGGCAATGCCACTGGTCGCCGAGATGTCGAGCGACCGCAGCCGCTCGGAACTGCCAATCGCGCCCTCAAAGTTCGCGAGTCCCGAAGAGACCACGCGGAGTTGTTCGACTTCGGGGGTGACGCCATCGATGCGGCTGCCTGAACCCTGAAACCTGAGACTGCCCGCCGTGAGCGTGGTGAGGTCGGACGCATTGTCGAGTTGCACTGCCCCCTGCCAGGTCTGCTGGCCGGTGGTGGTGTGGACGTCACCGGTGAGCCGAATGAGCGTCCCCGTGACCGACAGGTCCCCTGTCATCTGCAATTGGCCGAGGGTGACCGTATTGCCCGTGGTCAGTTGAAAGCTGGCAAGGCCCGAGAGGTCGACCGCACCGACAAACGTGAGGGGGAGGGGATCGACGGTTGAGGCGTCGATCTGAAACAGCGTGACCTGGCCGGAGCGCAGAAAGCTGTCATAGAGATCGAGTGTGCTGCGATCGCCGCTGAGGAACGCGTCGTCGGTCCCGTCGGCATTGAAGTCGATCGCTGTCCCCGAGCCACCACCCCCACTTCCTCCCCCGCTCCCTCCGCCTCCACCACCACTCCCACCGAGATTGAATTGCTCCCCTCCGGTCAGCACGAGGCGGGTTGCGTCGATTCCCCCATCGGCGAGTTGGTCGCTGATCTGCAACTGGGGGAGGTTGCCGCCACCTCCGGGCGTGTCGGTGAAGTTGTTGACCAGCAACAGTTGGGTGGTCGGGTCGAACGTCACGTCGGCGTCGAGAACCCGGCGGGCTTCGAGCGGGGCGAGCCGCCAGCTCGGGCGCAGAACCTCCCGGGTACCCGCTGGATTCGCCGCGAATTGCTCGCGGACCCAGTCTCTCAGGGAGCGAAACAGCATGGACAAACCGCCCCTATCGAGTCCCGGGAAACTGTGTGCCTGATCAGTGTGCGGCCCTTTGCGCAGACTGCCCCAACTCCATCTCACCGACTGTCCAGTGTCGAATCAAGAGCCCTATCGGGAAAACTGGGGGGGAGGCGTAAGAGATTCTGACCGTGGTGGAGTTTTCCAGTCGTGCGGAATCCGGGTTTCCCGCGAGGGCTGACGGTCGCGCCGGATCCAATCCATCCCGCCTGCGCACCGATCCGAAAACAGGAAGACGACGCACAATCGCGCCAGTCGCCAGCACCGGACTTCACTCTCAAGGCTCCTTGAATCATGGCACTTCACACAGCGGCCAAATGTTTCGGGGCGGGGTGCCTGCTGCTGGGAGGGACTTTGCTGACCAGCTGGGGCCTGCTCGCCGACGTCGCCCCCGGCCACAGTCCCTTCACCAGCCCTCGGTTGGGACTTCGCCGCCCAGTGGCCACCAGCGCGCCCCCGGTGCGGGAGACACCGGCGGTGCGAACCGGTCGTGGCCAGTTGGCCGAGACGGGGGACGTGACTCTCCAAACTCCCGTGAGGTCGCACTCTCGTGCGTCGGCTGACGCGCTGCAGGCATTGCTCCCCCCACTCGGTGAAGCCGACCCGCAACCCGAACTCTGCGCCGCAGAGCGGGGAATTCTCGCCGACCGCTCGGTTGCCTCCCCCGCAGCGCTCCCTCAGATTCCCGCCGACCTCTTCATCGAACCCAACAGCGATCCAGCCAGCCCGAAATCCGCGCCTGCCCCCTCGGAAGACCCCGGGGCAGATGACGCGACAACTGGCGATGCGACCAGTGGCGACTCGCACGCAGTGGCCGATGCCGCGGAGTCTCCCCGGGTGAGCGTGTCCCCCCCGGCGGCCACCGCGGGGCGTGCCCACCAGATGCTCAGCCTGCGCGGTCAGCCCTCGCACACCAGCGTCCGCCGGGGCCGGGCGCAGCGCGCTGACGCGGCCCAGGCCACGTCCCCCGCGGCGGGCGATTCCCCCACTCCGTCCCTGACACTGGTCGCCAGCGAAGAGGCCCCCAGCCTGGGACGCGGCGAACTGACCCCTCCCGCGCCGGTCGGATCGGACGACGCGAACGCCGCCGACGGGGTGACAGACCGGCTCCAGCAGCCCCTCGCGTCTGTGCCCACCCGCCTGCAGTCGCGACGCCTGCCGCGCGTGCTCCCCCCGGGCCAAGGGGCGACGAGCGCGGACTATGACTCGCTCTTTCGGCGGACCACCCCGCTCATGCAACCGGCGCTGGCACTGCATCTGCCTCCTCCACGCCGCTACACCTACGACTTCCAGCATCGCCCCCTGTACTTCGAACAGCCCGGGCTCGAACGCTGTGGCCGGTCGTATGGATGCGCCACCAGCATGGTCAGTGCGACTGCCTTCCTGGCCCAAACCGCCCTGTTGCCCTACCAGGTGCTGGCTCTCGGACCTTGCACCCATGTCTCCCCGCTGGGAGACTGCCCCTGCGGGACCCTCTACCCGTGGTGTGCGGCGATTCCCGCCCCCTGCGACGCCCAGTACGACACCACCGAGTGCCACGTCGAGTAGTGCTCACCGGGGCGTCGTGTGCGATGACGTGCGTCGCCTCTCTGCGACCCGGGGCCCGCTGGCATGCATCCGGTACCAAAGGTTGACCCCGGCTTTCTCGCCCAGCACCGTGACCTGGCCCGCCGCCTCGTGGGGCTTGAGCCCTTCCCCGTGCAGCTGGACGCCGGCCAGCGTTTGCTGGGGCGGGTGATTGCCGAGATGGAGACCGGGGAGGGCAAGACACTCGCCGCCGCTCTCCCGCTGGTGGTTTACGGCCAGCGGGGTGGGGCCTGGCTGGCGACGGCGAACGACTACCTGGCCCGCCGCGATGCCGACCTGCTCGCCCCCCTGTTCGCCGCCCATGGTCTCAGCGTGGGCTGCATCCAGGCCGAGCAGCCGGCGGCCGAACGCCAGCGGGCGTATCGCTGCCCCGTGGTCTACGGGACACTCCGCGAGTTTGGCTTCGATCACCTCAAGGACTGCCTGCTGGCGCGACAGCGGGGTGTGCCGGTGGACCAACTGCCAGACCGGCTGCAGTCGCGACCCGAGTACCTGCTGCTGGACGAAGCCGACAGCCTGCTCATCGACGAGGCGACCACACCGCTGGTGATCAGCCTGCCAGGCCAGCCCCCCGGCGTCGCCGAGACGGCGCTCTTGCACCTCGCCGACCGGCTGGCCCGCGAACTGGAACCCGGGGTGGAGTTTGTCAGGCAGCCACCGTGGGGCACCTATCGGCTGACAAGCACGGGCCGGCGGTCGGTGCTGGCGAGTGCGTGGCCCCCCGAGGTCGCCCGCTTCACCACCGACGAGATCCACACCGCCATCGAACGGGCGCTGTACTGCCACCGCGAGCTGGCGCGCGATGTGCATTACGTGGTCGATCGCGGCAAGGTGCAGATCGTCGATGAAGGAACAGGACGCATCGGTGTCGACCGCCAATGGCAGGCCGGGCTGCACCAGGCGGTGGAGTGCCGGGAGGGTGTCCCTTTGTCAGGACCGACCCGACCCGCCGCGCGGATCACGCTGCAGGAATTCGTTCGCCAGTTCCCCCGGCTGGCAGGGCTGACGGGGACCGCCCGGGAATGCGCGGCGGAGTTGCGGGGCGTTTATCGCCTCGAGGTGCAGCCCATTCCCACCCGGCTGCCATCGCGGCGGGTCTTGCGACCCGCACGCGTCTGCCGGGATGAGCGCGACAAGCTGGCGGAGATCTGCGCGTGGGTGCGGGAGGGAGTCTCGGCAGGGCGAGCTGTGTTGGTGGGCACGCGGACAGTCGAGGCCTCCGAGCGGGTCTCGGAGGCGTTGCGGGCAGCGGGACTCCCCCATGAACTGCTCAACGCATTGAGCCCCGAGCGGGAAGCGGAGATTATCGCCCGGGCGGGTGAGCCCGGCCAGGTGACCGTGGCGACGAACATGGCGGGACGGGGGACCGACATTCGCCTTGGAGCGGGAGTGTCGGCAGCAGGGGGACTGCTGGTGGTGGGAACCGAACTGCACAGCTCGGCCCGGATTGACCGGCAGCTGGCGGGGCGCTGCGCCCGGCAGGGGGATCCAGGAGAGTTCCGACAATTGCTGGCGCCGGGCGATTCGATCCTGGTGGCGGGGCTGGGAGCCGAGCGGGCCGCGCGGCTGCAGCGCGCGGCGGGCCTCTTGAGCGAGCGATTGTTCCGAGGGGCGCAGCAGCGGGTGGAACGCCGCAGCCGGCAAGAGCGGGTCGCGCTGCTCCTCGCCGAACAAACCCGCCAGCTTCAACACCAAACCCTCGGCCTCAACCCCCAACTCGACCTGCTGGACGAGAGGTAAATCACTCAGGAGCGCCAACGGATGACAGGTTTTCCAACGTGTCGAACAAGAGCGCCCCCTACCACGGCTTTCACACCTGATCCGGGAATGGTTCAGTGCGAACGGTGCCGTCGGGTTGGATGCCGGTCAGCAGTTCGATCTGCCGTTCGGCGGCGGTGAGGGTGGCCTGGCATTGCCGCAGCAGCCCAACCCCCGCCTCGAACCGCCCCAGCGCCTCTTCCAGGCCCAGGTCGCCCGTCTCGAGATCGGCGACGATCTGCTCCAGCCGGGCAAGTTGCGATTCAAAATTCGCCACAGGAGACGTCTCCCCCGCGGGGCTCGCTCCCGGGCCGCCCAGTTCAGGCCGCGCCGCTTCGTCGTCGGAGGGAGTTCGGCGTTTAGACATCGTGGTGCTCCTCGACCCGGCTGATGAGCCGGCCTTGGGTTAACAGGGTCTCAATCAAAGTCCCGGGCGGGGCGGTGGCAGCGTCACTGACAACCCGCTTGTCAGCCGCCGTCCGCGTGACCGAGTACCCGCGCTGCAGAACTCCCAGCGGGCTCAGGGCGTGCAGCGCGGCAGCCAGCCGGGCGACGTCCGTTCGCCCCACTTCCACCTGGCGGGCGATCGCCCGGCGTTGCCGCTCTTCCAGTTCATCCACCCGGCGGGCCGCCGAGTGCAGCAGTTCGTGCGGGCGCGACCACATCCGTCGGGCGGCCAGCTGCCCCAGCCGTTGCCGGGCTCTCTGCAGCCGATTGTACAGCGCGCCGCGCAACCGGCCCGCGCACTGCTCCAGCGCCGCCACGATCTGCGCCTGGTCGGGAACCGCCAGCTCGGCGGCTTCCGTCGGGGTCGCGGCCCGCACGTCGGCGACCCAGTCGGCGATGGTCACATCCACTTCGTGGCCGACGGCGGAGATCACCGGCACCGGGCAGGCGTGAATCGCCCGGGCGACCACTTCGGTGTTGAACGCCCACAGGTCTTCCAGGCTTCCCCCGCCGCGACCACACAACACCAGGTCGACTCCCGGGATGCGGCCGACCAGGTTCAAGGCGGCGGCGATCTGCGGCGGTGCCTCGGCCCCCTGCACGGGGACGGGGATGATGACGACGGGGGTCGCGGGCCAGCGGCGGGCCAGCACCTGCAGCATGTCGCGGACCGCCGCCCCCGTGGGACTGGTGATGAGCGCGATCCGCGTGGGAATGGCCGGGAGGGGGCGTTTGCGCCCCTCGTCGAACAGCCCTTCCAGCTTGAGCCGCTCGTAGAGTTGGCGAAACGCCAGTTCCAGCGCTCCCAGCCCCTGGGGAACCAGCGACTCGATGGTGAGCTGGTAGTAGCCGCGAGGCTCGTAGACTTCGATCGGACCGGTGGCCACGACGGCGAGTCCGTCGTGCAGGTCGAAGCGCAGCCGGGCGGCGGTCGACCGCCAGAGGACCGCGCGCAGCTGCGCCTGCGAGTCTTTCAGCGTGAGGTAAACGTGACCCGAGCTGGCCCGCTGCAGGTTCGAGATTTCTCCCTGCACGAGCACGCGGGGAAAGCTCTCTTCGAGAGTCGCCTTGATAAAGCGGGTGACCTGCGTGACCGACAGCGGGGTTGGTCCCCGATTCTCGGTCGGCGGTTCGCCGCTCGAGCCCCTCCGTGTTGCCATCGTGCTGCGACCCCCCACGTCTTGCGGGCTAGGTGTAGATTTCCTGGAGATATTGAACCGCTCGCGTGACGTCGAGCCCGGGGTTGGACCCCTGGGTGCGGATGGCGGTGAGCCAGCCACGATAGTCGGCTTCGTGGAACAGGGCCAGCAGCTCCAGCCAGTTGACCACACCCGACCCGACCGCGACCTCGGTTCCCTGCCCGACCAGGTCGCGGACGCCATCCCGGGCCTGCACATGCACAATGTGCTTGTGCAGCTCGCGGAAGTTCGCCGCGACCGAGTGCCCCCCCGCCACGCACGAGCAGGGGTCAAAGTCGAGACCCAGCCGGCCGGTGGTGATGGACTCGACCAGGTGCACGTATTCGAGCGCGGCCTCGGGGCCGGTGGTGATGCCCAGCGTCACCCCGACCCGCTCGGCCAGCCGGACCAGGTCGGAGAGCACATCCCCCAGCAGGCGACGGAGCGGGGCCTCTTTTTCGGAGGGGAGGGGACCGATGCGGAGGGTCAGCACCCGGGTTTTCAACCGCCCGGCGAACTGGATGGCGTCGCCCACTGCCGCGATGCGGCCATCCATCTGCGCGGCGGCATAGAGCGGCCGCCGCAGGGGGAAGACCGCCGGGGCCAGCCGGAGTGTCAACTCGTCGAGGTGATGGGTCAATTGCCGAATGCCGGTCTCGGTCAGTTCCTGGGGCACCAGTTCGTCGCGGAGGTCGAATTGCACACCACGGGCCCCGCACTTCGCGGCACTGCGGACCGCCATCGGAAGCGGGAGCTGATAGGGCTTGGTGGCGACAGCCAGGGGAAGCGCGGAGGGCATGCCAGGGATTTCCAGTCGCGACCGGCGAAGGACGGCGGGCCACTGCTCGCAGCGGCACAGAGAGAGAGACAGACAGCAAGAGACAGACAGAGAGAGAAACAGCAGTCAGACAGCAGACAAGTGCCGGCGAGACCAATTCGCCGGTCGGACCTCAAGGCCACCGCTCGACAACAACCAGGACCGACAGCCAGTCGAGGCGACGATACGGAGTGCCACGGACCTCGGTGGCTGGCTGGCAGATCAAGGTTGATCTCCAGTCAATCCCGCACAGCCCAGTTGAGGCCGCCAACACACGCCCTGCGGGAGGCTCGAGTGGTGCGACCGTCCCTCGCCGGCCGAGAGTGCCCGACCAAGGGGTTGGCCAGAGGGGTCAACCAGCGAAGTTGACCAATGGTCGTGGCCCGCAGGATTCCCCGGGTCGCCGCCGCCAGGCGTTCACCCGGAAGGTTTCGAGAGACTCCGTCCTACGCCCTGATTCTCGCGACTTTTTGGGGGCAAAGCCAGTCACTTGGGACGGCGGCATGGAAACGGTGTCGGGGCAGAAAGACGGGGCCCGGGGGGGGTGGCCTGGGCGGGTGGGGATCACGCGGGCCTCCCGGTCTTGGGCCGGGTGGGCCGACCGGTGGTGTTCGACCGCGTGGTCCGACTGCGTGGTCCGACGGAGGTGGCGTCGGGGTGGGCGAATGGCGGGGGTGGTCCTGGTCGATTGTGACGGACGGCGGCGTTAGACTGGCGGCTGTCTGCCGGGCCCGTTGCGATCGGCCCGTGTGACTGGTTCGTCTCCCCGGTCCCGAAGGCGGGGCTGGT
>CAIUHT010000173.1 GCA_903898975.1 uncultured Planctomycetaceae bacterium | reverse complement strand
TCCGCCCGACGCTCCCCGCGGGCTCGTCGACCCGCGGCATGGCGACGACAGTCCCCGCGATGGGCGCTTTCAGTTCCAGCAGGGCCAGCTGCTTCTGGTAGTCGGCGATCTGCCGCTCGAGCGATTCCAGCTGCTGCCGGGCGACCAGTTCCCCCGGGGCATCGTCCAGGGTCCGGCGCTTGTCGATCTCGACCCGCTGGGCCCGGGCCTGCGCTTCAATCTCGTTGAGTTTCAGCTGTTTTTCGGGGTCGGCCAGCACCAGCAGCGTCTGCTGCGGTTCCACCCGCTCACCCGGGCGAACCGCAACGTGCTCGATGGTGCCCGGGACCGAGTTCTGCACGTAGCGGACATCGTGCGGCTCGATGTAGAACGGAGAGACCACATGCCACGGCAGGGGGATGGCCATCAGGGCCGCGACGAGGGCCAGCACGGCCAGGGCGGAAGCCCCCATCCGGGGCCGACTGAGCGGTTCACTGCGGGGCATTGTCAGCAGCCGATAGAGGACGAAGACCAGGTTGCCCACGATGCCCGCCAGCGACATGCAGGCGAGGGTCACCCCGATACTCTGCAGTTCATAGGGCTTGAGCACAGTGTAAAGAAACAGGGTGATTCCAAACAGCACAACCCAGCGGTACATCGCGCTCGAGATGGCGTACAGCACGAACCAGCCCCGGCCCCGCTGCGGCATGAAGGGGTCTTCCCGCAGATCGAGCCCCAGGCAGGTCTTGGCGAATGTGTTCCGCAGCAGCGACTGGGCCTTTTCGGCCATATTGGGAATTTCCAACAGGTCGCTCAGCATGTAATAACCGTCGTACCGCATCAGCGGGTTGAGGTTGAAGATCACCGTAGTGATTGTCGAGACGAAGAACACGTTCAGGCAGAGGTAGTTGAACAGCCCCGGGGTCGAGAACCACCAGGCGAACAGCGCCAGCGACGCCAGCACCGACTCGACCCACATTCCCGCCGCACCAATCGCAATGCGGTGCCACTTGTTGGGCAGCATCCACGAGTCGCTCACCTCGCAGTACAGCGTCGGGCTGAAGACCAGCACAATCACGCCGATCTCGTGGCATTCCCCCCCAAAATGCCGGCACGTCATCCCGTGCCCCAGCTCGTGCAGCACCTTGGTGAAGGCCAGGGTCAGGTACAGCCACAGCAGGTTGGGCCAGCCGAAGAACTGCTGGAACTCGGGGAGCAACCGCCGGAAGTGATCGAACTGGATCATCAGCAGCAGCCACGCCGCCCCCACCAGCAGCACCTGCAGCACGATCGCCCACGGCTGGTACAGCCAGGCCACGAACGGATGCAGGGCCCGCAGGGTCTGTTCGGGGTCCCAGCCCGGCAGGCGCAGCGAGAGGATGTTCTTCAGCACTCCCCAGAACTGCTGGGTGCGGGCTTTCGTCCGCTTCTCGATCAGCACGTTCCCCTGCCCGGACCGGTTGCTGGCGACCAGTCCCTTGGTGTGCAGGTCCACCACCACCCCCTGCAACTCGGGGAGCGTGGGGCGGGCGTAGGGAAACACCGTGTGCAGGTCGTCGCGGACCTCGTCGAGGCTCCGCTGCCCGTTCAACAACCCCAGCACGTGGTAATGCTCGGGGTCGAGGCGGTAGTACTTCAGCGCCACCGGGTCCTTGATGACGAAATACTCGCCCCCCTGGCACTCCACCCGCTGCACCACCAGGTCGGCCCGGCGGACCAGTGGGACCGGCCGGCGGGTTGATGGCTTGAGGCCTCCTGTGCTCACGGTTCGTTCCGTTCGGCGGTCTGAATCTTCAACACCGCCGTCAAACCGGCCCGCAACCGCCCATCCTCATTCGGGATCTCGGCCCACACCCGCACCTTGCTGTTGGCGTTGTTCGCCTTCACATCGACGAACTTGAGCACCCCCGCCACGGGCCGCCCCGCCACTCCCCCCGCCTGCCGGGCGGTCACCTCGACCTCGACGGGCTGGCCAGGCTTGAGCGCCGCCACCTGCTCGAGAGGGACGTACCCCTCGACCTTGACCCGGTCGGTGCTCACCAGTTCGATCACCGGGTCCCCCTGCCGCACTGTCGCGCCACGAGTCAGGTACACCTTGGAAATGAACCCGGCAAACGGGGCATCGATCCGGCAGATCTGCACCTGCACGCCGGCCTCATCCCGCTTCAGCCCGTTGATTTCGCGCATGTGCTGGGCCTTCTCGATCTCCAGTGCCGCCTTCTCGGCCGCCAGCAACGCCCTCCGCACCTCGATCTCGGGCACGGTTCCCCTGTTGCGGCGGTTGGCTTCCTCGGCTTTGTCGTACTCGGCCCGGGCCACCTCGGCCGCCTTGCGGGAGAAGCGAATGTCGATGTCCGACTCGGCCTCTTTGCGAGCGACCTCGAAGGCGGCGCGAGGGGCCTCGTCGCGGATCCGCGCCAGCAACGCCCCCTCTTCGACCCGATCTCCCTCGAAGACCTTGATCTCACCCAGGATGCCCGGGCGCTCCGCCGAGAGAATCACCTCGTTGATCAGCTTGATGCTGCAATCGGGAATCACGGTCAGGCCACCGTCGGCCGCAGGCTGGGCCGCCGGGCCAACCACTGGCCAGACCATCGCCCCCAGCAACAGGCATCCCGCCACCCACCGTGCGTGCTTCCACATCGTGTTCCGCTCCATTCCCGGGGAGATCGTCCACCCCTCACTGAGGCCGCGTCGTCGTCCCAGCCCGCCCCCGCCTATTCTTCGCCCGTGTCGCCCGTTTCGCCGCCGTCAAAGTACTCCCCCTCCCCCAGTTTGGGGGCGAAGGGCCTATTTTTCAATTCGTCCGGCCCCGGTGGCAGCGGTGTGACCGGGGGAGTCGCTTCGGCTCCCCCCGCGCGCCCACCCCCCAGCGGGCTGGGCCCCCCCTCCGCCGAACTTTCCAGCCCCCCGGCGTCGCTCCCCAGCACTCCCTCGATCGGGGTCAACCCGTCAAACTGCAGGTCTCCCTGGATGGTTCCTCCGGCGGGCTGGGCGAATGGCTCGGGCTCACTCCGCAGCGGATCGATTCGGGGAGCCTCGAAGGCATGACTGCGAGCCCACGCCCGTCGCTCGACATCGCGCCAAGCCTCGGGCGACCACGCCCCCTCTTCGAGATACACGTTGTTGTAGTCGAGCAGCGTTCCCTGCCGCAGTTGCAGTTCGGCCAGCGACTTGCAGTACTCGGTCACGCTCCGGTGCCAGGTCACCTCGGCAACAGCCAGCCGGTTTTGTGCCTGCAGCAGCAGGTCGAGCGGGCGGCGACCCAGTTCGTAGTCGGCCTTGAGGACTTCGACGTTCTCGAGGGCCGCCTGCCGGCGGTTATAGTTCGTCTCGGCGTTCTGGTACCAGTAGTCGACCGACTGGAAGGCCCCGGCCATTTCGTGGCTGATTTCCAGCTCCTGGGCCTCAAGCACCGCCTGGGCCTTGATGAGCCGCAGCTCCTGGTGGCGAACCTGCGTGAGCGCGCTCCGCAGCCCCAGCGGGACCGAGAACTGCAGCCCCACGTTCCAGCCGGTCTGGTCCCCCTGGAACTGCGTGCGGTAGGCGCTCTGCAATTGCGCCCCTTCCGAGCCCGCATCGCCATCGGGACCAAACAGGTTGCTGCCAAACCCGTTCAACTGGTACGACGAGATGAAGCTGAGCTGTGGATTGGCCAGGCTGCGGGCGGCCCGCAACTGCAGCTCGTTGCTCTTGATGATCCACCGCTGGCGACGCAGTTCACTGCGGCGGGCGAACGCTGTCGCCAGGCAGCCGTGCCAGTCGTGCACCACGGGCGAGTAACCCGGTTCGTCGGCGGGCCGGATGATCCGCCCGTCGTTGGCGGGCAGCCCGCACATCCGCCGCAACTGCAGTTCGATGCCATAGATTCCCTGGTCGCCCCCGCGGCCACCGGGCCCCCCCAGGGCGGTCTCGGCCCGCGAGCGGGCTTCGAAGTACTGTTCGCGAGCCTGGGCCTCGTCGGCCCGCCCGCCCCCCTCCAGACCCGAGCCCGACTTCGCCTTCACCGACCGCCAGGTCTGCAACGCCGCGTCGCGGGCCTGCACCAGGCTGTCGTAATTGCGATAAGACTGGTAGAGGTCCCAGTACAGCGTCTCGACGTCAAACACCATCAGCTTGACCTGCTGCTCGAACTCGGTCAGCGAGATGTCACTGTTGATGCGGGCGATTACCACCCCCTGGTTCACCCCGGCAATCGCCTGCACGTTCGGGTTCACCGGACCGGCGATGCGGGTGAACTCGGTTCCCGCCCCGGCCCAGAGGGGCTGCTGGTAGCTGAACTGCAGGTTCCCCGTGAACACCGACGGGAACAACTGCAGCAATTGATTGCTGTCGGTGTAGGTCCAGTTCTGGGCCACCCCCACCTGCGCGCCATACGCCATGTTCTTGGTGACCGACGCCGTGAACTGTCCGGTGTCCTGGTCCAACTGCCGCCCCGCTGGAATGCCCCCGCCAGAGAACGGATTGTTCTGGATCGCCGAATTCGAGCCGTATGTCAGGCTGCTGTTGAACACCGGGTCGAACGACGACAGTGCCGCCTCGACACCCCGCGAACCAAACAGCACCCCCGATTCGCGAATCGCGGGCTCATAGACCGACAGCACCTGCTCACCGCTGTTCAGCAACTGGTTGCCAGGCGACTGATAATCGTTGCGGGTGCGGGCGACCTTGTTGTTCGCCAGGGCCAGCTGAATCGCTTCCTGCAGGGTCATGTCCCAAACGTTGTCATGCCCGCGATCATTCATCGTGCGCGGATCGAGGCTCCCTACGGCGGCCTCGGAAGGGGGTTCGCACACCTCGGGCTCTTCAATCGCCAGTTGCGTCGCCACCACATCCTCGGGCCCCGGCTCCCCCCAGTAGCGAAGGGTCCGATCGGTCCGGCAGCCCACCGTCAGGGCCGCCGTCAGGCCCCAGACCAGCAGCAGCCGGCCCGGCCTGACCTCGCAATCGGGCTGTTGTGTACGCATGGTGCGGGGGTTGTCGAGACGGGATTGGTGTTGGTCGGATTGACAGCCGAGACCGGCAGGCGTGCCATTCGCGCAGCCCGACCTGGTCTCAGCCGTTGTTATCGGCAGACATCGCCCGACTCTTCCGCAAAGTCGGAAAAGTCTGCCACACAGCGTCACCGCTCCATCACACTGGGAAACCTGGGCAGGCCAGGAAAGACCGCAATCGAAGCAACTGGCTTCGCCCTCCAACTCCGTCTTCACTCGGACCGCCGATTGAGCCAAGCTTTCAGCCCAAAGCTCGTTGATGGGGGGCTTGCAACCCAGTGGCGACCGGGACGGTGGTTTCGGACGCAGGATTCCGTTTCCCAACCGAGGGACTGGAAAGCCGCCCCGCACCCGGGATCGGAATCCTGCCCGAGTTGACCCACCCCGGTCCCCAGCATCGCCCGGCCCCGGCCCCTCCCCCCAAGGCGCCTCAAGTCGAGCCCTGCCAGCAACATCGGTCTGGACCCTGGTTGCCGTTTTGTGGTACGTAGCCCCCGGTTCGCGGTCGTGCAGTCCGCGGCATCTCCCGTTCCCCCGGTCGGGGCCTTGCATGATCGGCCAGCGAAAGACCTCTCACACGTCGGTCCCCGCGACTCGACCGCCGGGTGACCCGCCCTCCGTCCGGGAACTCGCCCCGGCGCGGCCCTGGACGACAGGCCCCGCAAAGCCCCGTTCAGCGGCACCTGCGTCCTGGGCGACCGGGCCCGCTTTCGCCCTTGCCCGTCGAGGAATCTCTTCGCACTCAGCCAGCGCGCTCGTCTGTATTCTCAGCCTGTTCTGCGGACTGCTCTCTCCTGCACTGGCCCGCGAGACCACGCGGGGGACCACCGAACGCAAGGGCCCCCAACGCCCCACGGTTGTCACCTGGCCCCTGCGGGCCGTCGATGTGGCCGGCGAAGTGCAGTCCCTGGGTGACAATCCCGTCCCCGCCGCGTGGACCTTTCTCTTTCTCTCTCCCCGGTGCGAACGCAGCGAAACCCTTCGCCCCGCGCTCGAGAAACTGATCGCCGCCTACAACGAGCGACAGGTCGCCTTCTTTGTTGTCCTCGCCGATCCCGACATCTCGCGAGCCGAGGCCCGCGCCTGGACCGAACGCGTGCGACTGCGGGCTCCGGTCCTCTTCGATGGTGGCGGAGCCCTCGCCGCCGAACTGGGAGCCACCCACACCCCGCAGGCCGTTGTCATCGATCCCGAGGGACAAAAGATCTACAGCGGCAAAATCGATGACCGCTACGACCGGCCCGAGAATCGGGGCCGCCCCCGGCAGACGTTCCTGGCGAGTGCCCTCAAATCGGCGGTCGCGGGCCGGCTGCCCGTGGTCCGCCGCACTGAACCGTCGGGCCGCTCCCTCGACCCCCGCCCCCTCATTCAGCAGCGGGAACAGGTCACCTACGCCCGGCACATCGCTCCACTGGTGCGGGCGCACTGTGCCGAATGCCACCAGCCCCAAGGCCTGGCCCCGTTTCCCCTGCTGACCTACGACGACGTCCGCCCCCAGGGCACCGCCATGGTCGCCCTGGTCAAGAACCACAAGATGCCCCCCTGGAAGCCTGTCGCTGGCTTCGGGGAGTTTCGTCATGCCCGCGGGCTCAGCCCCGCCGAGATCGAACTGGTCGCCGCCTGGGTCGAGGCGGGCCTTCCCGCGGGCGACGCCGGTGATCTGCCACCGACTCCGGAACTGGCGGTCACTGGCGATGCGGGCCCCTCGCCCGAAGGCTCCCCGGGAAGTGCTGACGCCTCCTGGAGACTCGGAACGCCCGACCTGGTCCTCTCTGCCGCCGAACCGATCGATCTCTCCCCCACCACCGACCCGGTCGCCCGACGCCTCGTGTGGAAGACCAACTTCGACACCGAGCAGCTTGTTGCCGCAGTGGAGTTTCGAGCCGCCGCCCCCCGGCAAATCGCCGAAGCGAGCGTACGACTCGACCTCACCGACAAGGCCCGCCAGCAGGCAGGATCTTTGCTGGTCGATGGAATGGCCGGGGGGACTCTCGAGCCGTTCACGCCTGCCGGGAGCCTGGGGGGTTGGGCGCCGATGGCACTGATCCAGCGACTGCCGGAGGGGTGTGGGCGCAGGCTGCTGCCAGGATCCGATGTGGTTCTCGACCTGACCTACCTCCCGCAAGGTCGCGAGGTGCATGACCTCCCACAACTGGGCCTCTATTTCGCTGGCTCCGAGAGTCGCCGGCCTGTCGGAGACCTGGTGGTTGCCGACCTGAAACTGCGGATTCCGCCGGGGGCGGCTCGCTATCGCCATCGAGCCCGTTACGAGCTGCCGGTTCCCACCACGCTGCTGGGGCTGACACCGCACTTCGGGCCACTGACCCGCGAGGTGACAGTGGT
>CAIUHT010000172.1 GCA_903898975.1 uncultured Planctomycetaceae bacterium | reverse complement strand
GAGCCAACGAGCCCAGAGCCAACGAGCCCAGAGCCAACGAGCCCAGAGCCAACGAGCCCAGAGCCAACAAGCCCAGAGCCAACGGGCCCACATCGACCCGGCCACGGCACAGACGGCACTCCCCGCCTCAGGCCACTGTGCCACAGTCATTCCGGCCATTCGTGTCTGGCCCAATGGCTGATGACCCCAACTGGTGAGGCCGAATTGCTGTCGCCCGGTGGCGGTCGGTCCGTTCGCCTTGATCCGCCGCTGGTGGCCCAGCGATTGTGCCCAGTGGTCTCCGCAGGCGAGAGTTTAGTCACCCGACGGGGAGTTTTCCCGCCTGAAGTCGGATCGCTATGATCTCGTGCGATTCCGCTGGGCCGACAAGCTTGCCAGGCTGTTTCGCCTCGCCCCGCCACTGGTGGCTTGGCCCAGCTGGCCCGGCCCCCTCCTCGATAACCTGCCTTCATCGACCGGATCCTCACTCCCGGACTCGGCCCCGGCCCGTCCGGTTTCCCTCTCAATCCCCCCCCTGCCCGGGGTGGCTGGTGACTGACGATGCCCTATTCGCCCTCCGATAAACCGGATCAATCACCTTGGGACTCTGCCGACGAGCATGCTCCTGTCCATGTGCCCGAGCCACCCGATCCCTCCGATCATGACGCGGTCGCCCGGCACTGGCTGAAGTACGTCTACGTGGGCGACCGCGTCCGCCAACTCAGCTTCCGCGCGGTCCTCACCGGCATGCTGATTGGCGGCGTGATGTCGATCTCCAACCTCTATGTCGGGCTCAAGTCCGGGTGGGGGCTGGGCGTGACCATCACCGCCTGCATCATCGCCTACGCCGTCTTCAAGTTGATCGAGGTCGTCGTCCCCCCCCTGCCGGGTGACGAGTTCAGCATCCTCGAGAACTACACCATGTCGAGCGCGGCGAGCGCCGCTGGTTACATGGCGTCGGCGGGGCTGGTCTCGGCCATCCCGGCCCTGACGCTGGTCACCGGCCGGCAATTGCTGTGGTGGGAAATCATGGCGTGGCTGGCGGCGGTGTCGTTCCTGGGGGTCTTCATGGCCATCCCGCTCAAGCGGCAACTCATCAACATCGACCAGCTCCCCTTCCCTTCGGGAATCGCGACCGCCGAGACCCTGAGGTCCATGCATACGGCAGGCCGCGATGCCATTCTCAAGGGACGGGCGCTCGCCATTTCAGCGCTGGCCGGGATGGGCCTCGCGATCTGGCGCGACGGGTTCGCCGACTTTGGCGGCAAATGGGCGGTGAAGGATGCCGCCGGCAAACCGGGGGGGTTCGGTCAATGGCTTCAGGACCATGCCTTCCCCACGGAATTCCCGCTGTTGCCAGCGTTCTTTGGCTCTCGGGCGCCGCAGGCCGCGGCGGGCGCCAAAGCCGCTGAAGTCGCCCAGCCGGCCCTCTCCTGGGGGCAGGAATTGCTGGAGAAGTACACCCTCGGCATCGAGGGCTCGTTCATCATGATCGCCGCCGGTGCCATCATGGGCATCCGCGTTGGCTGCTCCCTGCTGCTGGGGACAATCCTGTACTACGGGCTGATTGCCCCGGTGCTGGTCGCCAACGCCATCGTGCCCCCAGGCTATAAGGGAATTGTGTCGTGGACGCTCTGGCCGGCGACCGCACTGATGGTCACCTCGGGGCTGCTCTCGTTCGCGTTCAAGTGGCGCACAGTCTTGCGGGCGTTCTCGGGACTGACGTCCCTGGGCGGCTCTCGGTCCGCTGCTGCAGACCCGCTTGCCTCCGTCGAGGTTCCGGGCTGGTGGTTTGCGACCGGAACGCTGGTGTCGGGAGCGGCCTGTGTGATCCTCGGAACCGTGCTGTTCGAAATCCCCTGGTACATGGGCATCCTGGCTGTCCTGCTCACCTTCCTGCTGTCGATCGTGGCGGCCCGGGCGACGGGAGAAACCGACATCACCCCAATCGGCGCCATGGGCAAGATCACCCAGCTCACCTTCGGAGTGGTCGCTCCCAGCAATCCGACCACCAACCTCATGACCGCCGCCATCACCTCGGGAGCCGCCTCTCACGCCGCCGATCTGCTGACCGATCTCAAGTCGGGTTACCTGCTGGGTGGCAATCCCCGCAAGCAGACCATCTCGCAACTGTTCGGCGTGATCGCCGGGACACTCGTCTGCGTGCCGGTCTACATGGTCATCGCCGACCCGGCGAAGCTCGGGACCAAAGAGCTTCCGGCTCCCGCGGCCAAGGTCTGGGAGGGGGTCGCCAAGATGCTCAGCGAGGGTCTCGACAAGCTCCCCGCCTACAGCCTGCAGGCCATGCTGGTCGCTGTCGTCATTGGAGCGGTGTTGGCGTGCCTCGAGGAATTCGCCCCCCGCAAATACCGCTGGCTGATCCCCTCCCCCACGGGACTGGGGATCGCGGGGGTGGTGCCCGCCTTCAATTCCATCTCGATGTTC
Organism: uncultured Planctomycetaceae bacterium; assembly: GCA_903898975.1. Lineage (GTDB taxonomy): Bacteria > Planctomycetota > Planctomycetia > Planctomycetales > Planctomycetaceae > UBA10511. The sequence goes on along the minus strand of CAIUHT010000172.1, from coordinate 674 downwards.
ATCGGCGCGCTGCTGGCCTGGTGGCTCTCGAAGTCGAACCCCAAGGTCGATGAGCAATACACCGTCCCCGTCTCCTCCGGTCTGATCGCCGGGGAATCGCTGATGGGCGTCGCCCTCAAGCTCGCACTGGCCGGTCCGCAGTTGTTGAAAGCCGTCCTGGGCAATTGATTCCATGCCCCCCCCACTCGCCCCCCAGCGTTCGCCCATGCCTCTCTCGACACCCTCCCGCTTTGGTGGTCAGCGTCGAGCGCGGCTGTGGCTGATGGCGTGCAGCCTGCTCGTGTTGGGTGCCGGACTGCGGCCAGCCCATGCGGAAGAATCGCCGGCCGCCACCCCTCCCCCCTCCGAGGCCGATCGTCGCTTCTTCGAAGAGCGCGTGCGACCGCTGCTGGCCGAACACTGCCACGCCTGCCATGGGGCGAAAAAACAGCAGAGTGGCCTTCGCCTCGACAGTCGGGCCGCCGTGCTGAAAGGGAGCGACAATGGTCCCGTTGTGGTTCCCCGCGACCCGGCGGGCAGTCGGCTGCTTGAGGCGATCGGGTATGCTGACTCGCTGAAAATGCCCCCCGCCGGGCCCCTTCCCGCCGCCGCCGTCGCCACACTGCGCGAGTGGGTCGAACGGGGCCTCCCCTGGGGACTCGACGCGGGCCCGGCCCCGGCAGTCGCCGAAGGTC
>CAIUHT010000171.1 GCA_903898975.1 uncultured Planctomycetaceae bacterium | reverse complement strand
CCATCACGGTGGCGCCGGTTGGGTCGATCAGTTTCACCAGCGGGTCGACCAGCAGGTTCAGGCTCCGCGACTCGCAACTGAGCAGAATCGGTTCCCCCTTTTTCAGCGGGACGGTGTAGGCCAGACGCTGCCGGGGTGTGCTGAACTGTCCGGTCACACATGCGGGAAACGGAACTGCCGCGGGCTGCTCGACGGGGCCCCCGGCCAGCCCGGCGACCGGTGCAAAACCGAGCAGGCGCACACGGGCGCTCCCGGCAATTCCCGCCTGCCACACCAGTCCAATTCGCGACTCCCCACTGTTGCGCAACTCATCAATCGGGTCGAACTCGGGGTACGCTGCGAGAGCTTCGCCCCCCAGCGGCAGCACGGGCAGTTTCAGCTCGGCGGGGAGGTTCCACCCGACGACTGCCACCTGCGGCCGGGTCTCGGGTTTTTCGGCCAAGGCCCGCTCGGCTGCCAGCGGAACCGCGTGGGCCAGGAAGGGGCCGGTGGTGAGCGTCAGGCGATACACGCAGTTCGCCCCACCGGCATAGGCGATGTTCGTGCCTGGGGTCGAAGGAAAGGCGAACAGCCGGGCGACGTAGACGCCATCGGCCGGTGCGGTGAACACGACCCGCGGGTCGAGATGCTGCTCATCGTTGTTCTCGGCGACGACCGTCCCCTGGGGTGTCACCAGTTGCAGCATGGCGTCGATTGGTGAGCCAAGCTGGGTGTTCGCCTCGCAGTGAGCGACCAGGGTCTGCCCCTTTTTAAGAGGCACGGCGAAACAGTCGACCTCGGCGCCCGAGAGCACCCCATTGACCAACACCGGCCCCTCGGGCAGTTTGCCCGCTTCGCCCAGCCGATTGTTGGGCTCGGTCTCGTTGACCTCGGGCAGCGTGTTGATGAGGAACGGGTAGGGGGCCGAAACTCCCTCGGCGTTCGTCAGCCTGATCCAGACGCGGTCGGTCGGAAGATCAGCGGGAATGGTGATTTCGAGCTTGCCCGAATCGGCCCCCACCGTCACTTCAACCCCCGGGGCCTGCACCTGCACGGGCCAGGTGAACGTCCCGGTCGCGGTGACGGCGACTTTCGTTCCCCGTTGGCCACCAGCGGGGAAGAGGTGTGACAGCACCGGGGCCGCTGCCAGGGCCGGCGTCGAGGCGAATGCGGCCAACAAAAGCAGGGCCCAGGTGTTCGCGAGAGGTCGCCGGCGGTGAGAACCGGTCGCCTGCCGCAGCGTGGGGAGGTGAGCCGAACCGGGAGGCGGGGGGAGGATGGCGAGTAGCAAGGCGACAACTCGACGGAGGAGGGAGGGGGGCGTGCGAAAGGTCGAGCCAGGCTCGATCCGCAGCCTGAGGGGGAGGGACAACTGGGGCCCCGGTTCTCCCCCGCACGTCATGCAGCGACGTGGTGCGAGAGCAGAGCGGCCCGCTGGTGTCGCCATTGTAAGCCACCCCCGGGGCGAATGGCACTGCGGGGGAGGGGGGACCGTCCACGTGCGGGTCGGGCCACCAGGCCAGCGTCACCCAGGCGAATCCGGGCGAAGGTCACCGGTTCTGAGCCCGCGGGCCGATGGGCGACCGATGGCGTGACCGGCGAGTGCGGACAGGCGAGTGCGGACAGGGTGCGGACCGGGTGCGGGCGGCGGTGCAGCCTGTGTACGGCCGGTTGCTGGCTGCGTTCCTCTACAGCGATTTCGCAGCGGCCAGCATCAGTTCCACGGCTTCCTGGCCCGTCATTCCCAGGCGAATGCCCAGCGCTTCGGCCTGAGGCGTCAGCCCGACGATGCGGGCGGGCAGCAGGTCTTCGGGTTCAGTCAGGGGCTGGGCGGGGGTCCCGCGGGCGATGGCGATCGCCTGGCCGAACTCGGCGGGAGTGTGCAGATCGTAGATGCCGCACCCCACAATCCCCGCCTTCGTCAGCAGCGAACAATACTGCCCCTTGTGCCAGCGATTGCTGATTCCCAGCGCTTGGCCGTTGGTGAACTGCAACCAGCGACTGCTGGTCCGAGGGAGATTCGTGTCAGCGCTCATGGGAGTGTCGGTCGAAGAGAGTCAAGGGGGCGTAACCGAAGGGACCGTCGCGAGCCGGGCGGTGGTGACCACGGTACCCGAACCATCCTCAGGTCTGCGACTGACGCAGCGGGCGGGACCTGTTGCCCAGCGGGATGGTCGCGCTCAGGCGGGGTCGGGAGACTCGGTCGCCCCGGCTTGGTCACTGGAATCGTCGGTATCGGCAGGATCGGTGGCTTCCACTTCCCGCTCGGGGATCGCCACCGGAGGCCGCTTCTCGGTCGGTCCGGGAAAGTTGGAGCGAGGCAGAGTCTGTGTCCCCACCGGGGGAATGCTCCCCTCGAGCGGGACCGGCGCACCCGAGGGCTCGCGCGGGATGGGTGCCGTGCCGTAGATGATCTGACCGGGCCGCTGCGACGCCTCATAGACCGAGTTTTCGCCCACCACCACGCGGCCTCCTCGGACCAGCAGGGGTGAACCCGACTGACCTGGGGTCAGTTCGCACCCGAGCAGCCTGGTTTCGGCCACTTCCGAGTTCAGCACGGCGGCGACTCGGTTCTGCGAGAACTGGCAGTCGGTCGCCAGCACCTGGCTCGACCCCGCGACGGCGAGTCCCGCGCGGCCGTTTTCGAGCGAGCGAACATTCTGCAGCACAATGCCCCGGGCCCGGTCATGCACATTCACCCCATCCAGCCGGTAGTGCCTGAGCGTCAGGTTGCGGATCGTGATATTGGGCACGTCATGAATGGTGACACCCACCTCCTGGGCGGCGAGGCCGAGGGGGAGATTCTCGGGCGAGCCCTCCTCGGGTTGAGCCTGGTAGAAGATCACACCCCGCCAGGCGGCCCAGGTGCCCGGTGGCAGAATGGGAAGTTGCCGGGGCAGCAGTTCGAACTGGAACTCGGGGACCGCCCGGTCGAAGCGGACCAGCTGGTAGTGGGCCTTGCGATGGGGGTGCAGTTCCCAGAGTCCCCCGGCCCGATGCCGCCAGCTCCCCTGCGGAATGCGGAACACCCCGCTCAGTGTCGCCCCGTGCCCGTCGATCGTCAGCCCACCCAGGTCGAGGTTGAACAGTTTTCGGCCCGAAATCGAGATGCTCTCGAAGTACGGGAGCGGGTTGTTGGCGAGGTGAATGGTGTCGGAACCCCGACAGAGCTTGAGCGCGGCGGCGATGGTTCGCACCGGTCCCTCGCGCCCCTCGAGTGCCTGGGGGGTCTCGCCGGTCGAAAGATCGTCGCCCAGCAGATTGTCCACATACAGGTCGCGGGCCCCCAGCGGGGCTG
>CAIUHT010000170.1 GCA_903898975.1 uncultured Planctomycetaceae bacterium | reverse complement strand
CGACAGATTGCAATAATGGAAAATCACTAGCGCTATCTGAATATGCATGACAATTTTTCAAGGAGAATCCCCGTTCTGCAGCCAGTTCGCGAACTGCACCAGGTAGAGCGTCCAGCCAATCCGGAGATCGAGGGAGCTGGCCGCCGCCGCGACCCATTCATCGACACTGTCGCGGTGTTCGACCACGTGCGACAGCCAGGCGTTGACCAGGTTGATGGCCCCACTCAGCCGCATGCCCCAGAACTGCGAGAAATGCCCAAACTCGTGGGCCAGGATGCCCGAGAGATTCTTGAGTGGCATCCCGGCGACCAGGGGGAGCCCGACGGTCAACTGCAGGCGATTGGTCAGCAGGCCCGACACGCCGACCAGCCCCGCCGAGGCGTTCGCCTGCTCATCGACATAAATCGCATGGGGGCGGGGGCTTCCGAGGGCGTCACAGAGACGATCGACAAAGGCGAACAGCAGGGGCTGATCGCGGCGATCGAGCGGGACGCGGGGGTCGTCGCCTCCCCACCAACCGGCGAACAGGGGCTTGAGCAGCGTGATGAACAGCCCGACTCCGACAACTCCCGGGGCGAGATAGGCCAGCACCAGGAAGATTGCCCCGCGCCCGCGGGCCCGGTTCGACCCTTCGCCGTTCAACAACCAGGTGTTGTGCTGGAAGTGCCACACCACGCCCCAGCCGACGGCGGCGATGATGGCCACGTACAGCACAGGCAGCAGCACCATCAGGCAGGCGACCGCCAGCAGCTCGAACGAGTACGCCGAATTGGCCGAGGGGACTTCCAGCCGCTCGGGAATCGCCGCAAGCAGTTCACGGGACGAGGGTTCACGGGAAGACGGTTCACCGGCCGCCCCCTCGGCCAGCCTGGCGGCGGGAGCCTCGAGGGCCTTGGTCGGGCTGCGTGGCGCTGGTTTGTTTTGGGAATCGGCCATACCCCGTGTCTCCTGTGGGCCCCTGTTGGCCCCCGCGAACTGCGCGTGTCGAATGTTGTTGAGACAGGCCGCGAACCTGTCACGACACGGCGTTCAGCCTAACAGCCAGTCGCTCCCTTCGCAAATTTTTGCGCTGACAGCGGGACGATCCCTCCCACCGCTGTCGGCCCCGCCAGCCAGTCACTGGCCGCGTGCCGAAGTCACGCTGGCCCACCGCGCGGCCCGAACGTGGCTGGAGGATGGACCAACTTCCCCCATCTGCCGGGGCGGCAACCAGGTCTTCAACCCCACCACCTGCTGGAACTCAAAGAACCGCCAAAAGACCGTCACACGTCGAACCCCGTCGCGCGGCCGAAGCCGATCGCCCTGTGATGGCGTCGAACTTTCGTGCCGATCTCACTCCATCGGCAGGGTCTTCTGGTCGGCCCGTTTCACGTAAATCTTGCGGCGGGTTTTCTTCTGGCCATTCTCGTCGAGTTCGAGCTTTCGCCCCTTCCCGGTGGCGGGAGCGCTGACCGTGGGCTCGGGGGCACCGGTCAGGGGGGCCCCCACCTGGGTCGCCGCCAGTCGTTCGCGGCCCCGCGTGATGTAGTCCTCTGAGATGTCGAACGCGAGATAGCGCCGATCGAGCTTCTTGGCGACCACCAGCGTCGAGGCACTGCCAGAAAACGGGTCGAGCACCAGTTCGCCCGGGTTGGAGCAGGCCTTGATGATCCGCCCCAGCAACTGCTCGGGCATCTGGCAGCCGTGGAACCCCGCCCGCTCTTTGAAGGTCCCCGCGACGCGGGGGAAGTACCACGTGTCTTCGTCGGCGGCAAACCCCCCGGGCAAATCCTGGGGGCGCAGAATCCAGGTGTCGTCGGGCAGCCGGCCCACGGGGTTGGCGCGCGTGTCGCCATACACCAGCTGCCGCGCGGAGGGAACCCGGATCGTTTCCGAATTGAAGCAGAACTCGTCGTCGTCTTTCGTAAAGTAGAACAGGTGCGCGTGCGAGCGGGTGAACTTCGCCTTGCAGTTCACTCCGAAGGTGTAATACCAGATGACCCAGCTCCGGGGAAAAAAGCCAATCTCCTGCGAGAGCAGCTTCAGCTCGGCGGCGTATTCATCGCCAATCGCCAGCCAGAAGGTCCCGGTCGGCTTGAGGGCGCGGTGGACCCCGGCAATCCACTGCCGACACCAGTCGAGATACTTTTTCCGCCCCAGCTTGTCCTTGTAGACATCGTATTGATAGCCGATGTTGAACGGGGGATCGGCGAAGACCAGGTCGACACTCTGCGCCTCAAGCTGGGCCATCCCCGACACGCAGTCGAGGTGGTGAATCTGGTCGGTTTCAAGCATCGCGGATTCTGGGTGGTAAGCGACCGGAGGGGTGGAGAACGCAGCCGCCTGCCACCTTATCATCCCGCCGCAAAACCTCAACACCCAAGGTCACCGCCCCAGCGCGGGTTCCCCACCCACCCCCCCGCACTCTTCGCCCCAACCTCACACCTTGACTTCGCCCGCGTCGCGCTGGAGGGCCGAGGCGTACCGCGCGCGGATCGGTTCGACCACTTCGGCGACAAACTGCTCGACCTGTTGCGGGGCCCGCCCCACATACTGGCTCGCGTCGAGCGTCGCCCGCACATCGACCTGGGCAAAGGCCGGGTCGTTCGCCAGTCGCTCGAGCAGGTCGTTGTCGCGACCGAACTCCTTCACCTGCCTGGCCGCCTGCTGGCTGTGCACCCGCACCCGCTCATGCAGCTCCTGCCGGTCCCCCCCCGCCGCCACGCCCGCCATCATCAGGTTCTCGGTCGCCATGAACGGCAACTCGGCCTGCAGTCGCCGGGCGATGACCTGCGGATACACCACCAGCCCCTGCACCACGTTGCGGTACAGGATCAGGATCGCGTCGACTCCCAGGAACGCCTGGGGCAGGGTCAGCCGGCGGTTCGCACTGTCGTCCAGCGTGCGCTCCATCCACTGCACGGCGAAGGTCTGGTCGGCGTTCGCGGCGAGATTCATCACGAACCGCGCCAGGGCGCACATCCGCTCCGACCGCATCGGGTTCCGCTTGTACGCCATGGCCGAAGAGCCAATCTGCTTCTCCTCGAACGGCTCTTCCAGCTCCTTGTTGCTCTGCAGCAGCCGCAGGTCGGTCGCCATCTTGTGAGCCGACTGAGCCACCCCCGAAAGTGTCGCCGCCCACTGGGCGTCGAGCTTGCGGGAGTAGGTCTGCCCCGTGACGGCGAACCGCTGCTCAAAGCCCATCTTGTGAGCGACCAGTCGATCGAGCTGCTCGACGCGGGCATGGTCGCCGTGGAAGATCTCGAGAAAGCTGGCCTGCGTCCCCGTGGTCCCCTTGGCCCCTCGAAACCGCAGCGTGGCGAGTCGGTGTTCGATCTCTTCCAGGTCAAGCACCAGGTCGTAGCACCACAGGGAGGCCCGTTTCCCGACGGTGGTGGGCTGGGCAGGCTGCAGGTGGGTGAACCCCAGGCAGGCCAGGTGGCGATGGGCCTGGGCGAAGGTCGCCAACCGGTCGATGACCCCCACCAGCCGGTCGCGGAGCAGCTCGAGACTCGAGCGGAACAGCAGCAGGTCGGTGTTGTCGGTCACGTAACAACTGGTCGCCCCCCAGTGGATGATGGCCCGCGCGGTGGGGCATTGGTCGCCCCAGGCGTGCACGTGGGCCATCACGTCGTGGCGGAGTTCCCGCTCGTACCGGGCGGCTGCCGCGAAGTCGACCTGGTCGACCGTGGCCCGCAGTTCGGCCAGCTGCTGGTCGGTGATCGGGAGCCCCAGTTCCTGCTCGGCCTCGGCGAGCGCCACCCACAGGCGACGCCAGGTGGAATGGATGGACTGGGGCGACCACAGCCGGCTCATGGCCGTCGAGGCGTAACGGGTGATGAGCGGGTTCTGGTACTGCTCGTACGACATGGCAGAGAGGGGCGGGAGATGCGTCCGCCGGGGGAAAAAGCCGGGAAAACGCCCGGGCAGAGCGTGGCGGGAGAATGTTCCCGACCGGGACGCGCGGTTATGATGCGGTCCATCGCAGTTGTACAGTGGTCGAGAGCCGATTTCATCCCACCCCGCAGGAGTTCGCCGCGCATGACCCCCCTGGAATCCCTGATCGCCACCGGAACCAAGCTGTGGCTCGACAGCATTGACCCCGATCTGGTGATCGAGAACCGGCGCTTCGGCGCAACCGGGGCGACCTCGAACCCCATCATCGTCGCCGACCTCATCAAGACCGGACGGTTCGACGGGAAGCTGGCCGAGCTGATGCAGCAAGGGCTCGACGACCATGCCGTGGCCTGGGCGGTGACCGACCACCTCGTCCGCGAGGCGCAGCAGGTCTTTCTGCCCGTTCACGAAGAGACCGCGGGGAACGACGGCTACGTCAGCTTCGAACTCGACCCGCTGCTCGAAGACGCCTCGTGCCCCCTCAGCACCGCCCAGCGCGCCGAGCAGTACATCGCCCTGGGCAAGAAATGGTCGGCGGGACACCGCAACCGGATGATCAAGATTCCCGCGACCCCGGCAGGGCTCGCGTCGCTGACCGAGCTGGCGGCGGCCGGGGTCCCACTGAATGTGACGCTGATCTTCAGCGAACGCCAGTACCACGCCGCCCGCGAGGCGGTGCTGGCCGGGGCCCGCCGGTTGCCCAACCTGCTGAAGTTCAAGTCGGTCTACAGCATCTTCGTCAGCCGCATTGACGTGTACACGAAGCAGCAAGTCCCGCAGCTCTCCCCGGCGGCCCAGGGCCAGGTGGGGCTGGTGAACGTCAAGCGGATCTGGCGCGACAACGAAGTCTTCTGGCGCGACGTCAACCTCCCCCTCAAGCAGGAGATTGTCTTCGCCAGCACCGGGACCAAAGACCCCGCCGACTCGCCCGACAAATACGTCGCCGCCCTCGCCGGTTCCGACATCCAGACCAACCCCCCGGGAACCAACGCGGCGGTGCAGAAGCTGGCCGGGCGGCGGTACACCCCGGCAGTCGCCGAACTGCCCCCCGAGGCGGTGCTGGCCGAGATCGACACCCACGTCGATTTCGCCCGGATGGAACAGGTGCTGATGGAAGAGGGGCTGAAGAAGTTCGCCGACCCGCAGAAGGCGCTGCAGCAACTGATCGCCGACAAGCGCAAGTCGCTGCGGGGCTGAGGCGGGCCCGCAGGCTCGCAGCCGGTCCGTCGGGGGGGGCCGGAGTGGTTTCGGCCACGATCCCGACGGCTGTTTCCGATTGATCGCAGGTGGCTTGTTCCGTGAACGCTCCAACCGAGTCGTCTCCCCGTCACGCCCCCTCGGGGCAATGGCCGGGCGACCCCACCTTCGCCGACACTCCCGCCTCCCCGGTCAACCCCGCCCGTCGTGAACGTTGGCTGGCGTGGGGCGTTCGCCTGGGATTGCTGTTGCTGGTCGCGGTCGTCTTTGGCCAGGCACTGCGGTTCGACTTTGTCGATCTCGATGACTCGCTGTACGTCGTCTACAACCCCTACGTCCAGCAGCCCTCCCTCGAAGGGGTGGGGTGGGCGTTCACCGCCACCCGCCCGGCGGCGAACTGGCACCCCTTCACCTGGCTCTCGCTGCAATTCGACACCCTCGTTTGGGGACGCTCACCCCGCGGGTATCACCTCACCAATGTGCTGCTGCATGCGCTGAACAGCCTGCTGGTGTTTGGCTGCCTGCGGCAGGCGACCGGCCGGCTGGGAGCCAGTGCGCTCATTGCCGCGCTGTTCGCCGTGCACCCCCTGCACGTCGAATCGGTCGCCTGGATCGCCGAGCGCAAAGATGTGCTCAGCACCCTCTTCGGCCTGCTCGCCCTCGCCGCCTACCTGCAGCATGTCCGCCGCCGGGAACCGGGCTGGTTGTTTCTGACCGGCCTCGCCCTGCTGGGGAGCCTGCTCTCCAAGCAGATGCTGGTCACCTTCCCCCTGTGGCTGCTGCTCTTCGATTACTGGCCTCTCAACCGCCTCGCCGAACTCCCTCCCCGCGAACGCTGGCGGCAACTGGCCCGCGAAAAGCTGGGGCTGTTCGTGCTCTGCGGACTGTTTTGCCTGGTGGCGGTGGTGGCCCAGGCGTCGGGCTCGGCGGTCCAGTCGCTCGATCGCTTCCCCCTCTGGGTGCGGGTGGGCAACGCCTTCGCCGCGTATGCCGCGTATGTCTGGCAGACCTGCGTCCCCACGAAGTTGTCGGTCTTCTATCCCCACCCGGGAACCGGCCTGCCGGTCGGCCTGGTGGGGGGCTCGCTGCTGGTGCTGGCGGGGCTGACATGGCTGGCGCGGTGGGCCCGCCCGCGGGCTCCCTGGGTCTGGATGGGTTGGCTCTGGTTTCTGCTGCTGCTGCTCCCCGTCATTGGCCTGGTGCAGGTGGGCACGCAACAGCGGGCCGACCGCTACACCTACCTCCCCATCGTCGGCCTGTTTGTCGCGGTCGTGATGACGCTCGATTCCGTCCTGGCAAAGGGGTGGCCGCGGTGGCTGGCCTCGTTCGGGTCACTTGGTCTCGTCGGCGTGCTGGCGGTCCTGGCCCACGCCCAGGTCGGCGTCTGGAAAGAAACCGTCACCCTGTTTGAACACGCCGTCAAAGTCACCGCCCCCAATGCGTTCGCATCCAACAGCCTGGGACAGAAACTGCAGTCGCTGGGTCGGCTGCCAGAAGCCGACGCCTGCTACCAGGAGGCCCTCCAGGCCGACCCCGCCTCGGTTCCCGCCTTGACCGGCCTCGCCAGCCTCCGGCAAGCCGCGGGGGACTTTCCCGCCGCCCGGGAGCTTCTCGACCGGGCCCGCGAGTTGAGTCCCAGGAACCCCCAGGTCAACACCCAGCTGGCCGATCTGTTCGTCGCCGAGGGGGATGCCGAGAAGGCCCTGACGTTCTATCGCCAGGCCATCAGCATCGATCCCTTCGACGGGATCCCCCGCGAGGGACTCAACCTCGTGCTGCTCGAGCAGGGTCGTGCCGAGGAGGCCTTGCGCTATCTCGATGAATGGAAACAACTCACCCCCCGCGATCCCCGGGTTTACAACGCCCTGGCCAACACCATGGTCCGGCTTGAGCGACCGGCGGAAGCTGAAGGATTGCTCCAGCAGGCCCTCCGGCTTGACCCGGAATACGCCCGGGCGCGCACGAACCTGGGTATCCTGAAGTACCGGCTGGGAGACTTCGAGACCGCGATCGACCACTTCAAGAAGGCGTTGCAGCTGGACCCGGCGAACCCGGCTTCGATCGACAACCTCTCGGGGGCGTACGTCAGTGCGGGAGTCGAGGCGGCGAAGCAGAACGACGGACTGCGGGCCAAGCAGTTTCTCGACCAGGCCCTGGGCCTGACCCCCAGATCGTTCTTCGCCCTGCACCGGATGGGCCGCATTGCCGTGGACAATGGCTTCCGCGTGGAGGCCCGCGATTTCTTCGAGCGGGCCCTGGCGGCCGATGCCGACCTGCGGCGGGTGCAGTCGGGCGATATCGCCATGTGCCACTACGACCTCGGTCTGCTGCTGGCGGTGCAGGACCAGTTCGAAGAGGCGTTGCCCCACTTTGCGAAGGCGGTGGAACTGGTGCCCGACTTCG
>CAIUHT010000169.1 GCA_903898975.1 uncultured Planctomycetaceae bacterium | reverse complement strand
GTTTCATTTCCGACAAGGTGACCGAATCGATCATCGAGCGGATTGTGGCGCAGGTGGGGCGGCGGATCGACAAGAGCCAGCCGCTGGTGGATGCCCGCCTGCCCGACGGTTCGCGGGTGAACGCGATCATTCCCCCCCTGGCGATCAAGGGGCCGTGCCTGACGATCCGCAAATTCCCCGCCCATCGGTTCACGATGGACGACCTGATCGAGGTGAAAAGTCTCACGCCTGCGGCGGCGATGTTTCTGCGGGCCTGCGTGCTCGACCACAAGAACATCCTGGTGAGCGGTGGAACGGGGACCGGCAAGACCACGCTGCTGAACGTGCTGTCGAGCTTCATCCCGAACCGCGAGCGGATTGTGACCATCGAGGACACCACCGAACTGCAACTCCACCAGGAGCACGTGGTGACCCTCGAGACCAAGCAGGCCAACGTCGAGGGGACCGGTGCCTACACCATTCGCGACCTGGTGAAGAACGCGCTGCGGATGCGGCCCGATCGGATCCTGGTGGGGGAGTGCCGCGGGGCCGAGGCGGTCGACATGCTGCAGGCGATGAACACCGGCCACGATGGCTCGATGACCACCGTGCACGCCAACAGTGCCGCCGAGGTGGTCAAGCGGCTGGAGGTGCTGGTGCTGATGGCGGTCGATCTGCCCGTGGCCTCGATTCACCGCCAGATTGCCTCGGCCCTGAACGTGATTGTGCAGATCACCCGCCTGCCCGGGGGGCGACGGGTGGTGTCGCAGATCGCCGAGGTGGCGGGGCTTGATCCCGACACCCACGAGCTGGTGATCCACGACATCTTCAACCTGCGGGATGGACAGGTGCTGCGGGCGACCGGGTATCTGCCCACCTTCGTCGAGTCGCTGATTGCCCGGAATCTGCTGCAGCTGGAGTTTCTGTACGGGCAAGAGCAGCCCTCGGGCGCGGTCGCGGGCGCCGCCTCCCCGGGGCGCGTGGCGACCGCGCCGGTCCCTGCCGGCCGGAAGGGGTGACGCCATGGAAATGGCGTTGATCGCCTCGATTCTCATCGGTTGTTCGCTGGGGCTGATGCCCCTGGTCGCCGGGGGATACTTTCGCGACGCCCTGGCGTGGGTTGAGGGGGACCTGCGCGACAAGCTTCGCCGGCTGAGGGTCGACACCCGCCGGTTGCGGGGCTGGGTGGTGGCCTGGGTGGTCGCCGTGATCGCGGTGGGCCTGGGCTTCCTGCTGATTGCGGGGAGTGTCCCGTTTGCCGTGCTGTTTTCGCTGCTGCTGGTGTGTGTGCCGTGGTACACCGTCCGCCGGTTGGCCGAAGAGCGACGTCAGAAAATCGAAGATCAGCTCGCCGACTCCATGGTCTCGCTGTCGAGCGCGATCCGGGCCGGGCTGTCGCTGGGGCAGTCGCTCGAGATTCTCGCCGAGCAGTCGCCGCACCCGATCTGCCAGGAGTTTCGGCAGATGGTGGGCGAGTACCAGATGGGACAGACACTCGACCGGGTGCTGGAAGACACGCGGGTGCGCTTGAAGAGCGAGAACTTCGCGCTCTTCGCCGCCGCCATGCAGGCCAGCCGCGAGTCGGGGGGGCGTCTCAACGAGACCGTCGAACGGATCGCAACCTCGGTGCTCGAACTGCAGCGGCTGGAGCGGAAGATTCTCTCCGAGACAGCGCAGGCCCGCACCTCGGGGCTCTACATGGCGCTGGCTCCCGTGGCGGTGCTGCATCGTCTGACTCAATTCCTGGCAACGGTCGACCACCGTGGCCATGATCTCTAGGTTGTGCAGGTCCACCAGCAGTGCCTTGAGCCGAATCGGATCCACTGATTGACGGGTAGCCGCAAGGTCCAAGCCCAGGGCTGCGCGCATGGAGGAC
>CAIUHT010000168.1 GCA_903898975.1 uncultured Planctomycetaceae bacterium | reverse complement strand
CGGCAGCAGGGTTGCTGGTGGGGGCGGGTCGCGGTTGGGCGGCCGACGAACCGGCGAAGACGAAGTCGGAAACGCTGGTGCAGCGGCTGCATGCCAGCCTGACTCCGCAGCAGCGCGAGGAAGTCTGCTTCGCCTGGGATTACCAGGACGATCGCGGCTTGTTGCGGACGCATGTCTCGAACAACTGGAACATCACCGACGCCGCGAAGCTGAACGTGGGGGGTGAGTTCTTCAACGCCGAGCAGCGGGAACTGATCCGCCAGATCTTCCTGGGGCTGTACAATCCCGACTGGCACGATCGCATCCTCAAGCAGTTGAAGGATGACGCGGGGGGGTATGGCAAGTCGCAGACGATTGCCATCTTCGGCGAGCCTGGCACGGGCAAATTCGAATTCGTGATGACGGGCCGGCACCTGACGGTGCGGTGTGATGGCGACAGCACCGAGCACGTGGCCTTCGGTGGACCGATCTTCTACGGGCACGCCGCGTCGGGCTTCAACGAGCAGCCCGGGCACCCGGGGAATGTTTTCTGGCCGCAGGCTCAGGCGGCGAACAAGCTGTTCCAGATGCTCGATGGCAAGCAGCGCGAGCAGTCGCTGGTGCTGCAGGTCCCCCACGAGAGCCAGGTGGCGTTCAAGGGGAAGAAAGAGATTCCGGGGCTGCACCTGGCCGGGCTGTCGTCCGACCAGAAGGCGCATGCGGTGGAGGTGCTGGGCAAGCTGCTCGAGCCCTACCGCAGCGAAGATCAGGCCGAGGCGCGGCGTCTGCTGGAAGCCCAGGGAGGGCTCGATGCGTGCCGGCTGTCGTTCTACCGGAAGGCGAATGACGGCGAGTCGCTCGACCTGGGTGATGACGGCGAATGGGACGTGTGGCGGCTGGAGGGACCCTCGTTCGTGTGGCACTACCGCGGTGTGCCGCACGTGCATGTGTGGGTCAACATTGCGGATGATGCCAGCCTGCCCTTGAATGCGCGGGGCTGAGAGAGATTCCCGGCCCGCAGGTCTGTCGTGGGTGTAGGACCGCGACGGGTGAGGGGCGGGGTGGGATGTATGCGGTAAGACCAGCGGGGCCGCGCTGAGTCCGTTCCAGGTTTCGCGGTTTCGACATGTTCGGAGGAAGTCCCCTGAGCAGTACTCTCCCGGATCGTTCCCCGTTGCCGCTGGCGCAGCGGTCGGTGGATGCCCTCGCCGGTCGTGTCTCGGTCCATCTCTCGACCTGTTGGGACTGGAACCTCGCCGAGGCGGTCCTGGCCTTCGAGTCGCTGGGGCTCACCCGGGTCGGGGTCTGGCGGCGCCGCCTGGAAGAGTTTGGCGAAGAGCGGGGTGCAGAACTGTTGCGCGACCACCGCGTGGTCCCTTCAAGTCTCTCTTGGGCCGGTGGATTTACGGGGCAGGGGGGCGTGACGCTGCGCGAGGCGCATTGGGACGCAGCCATTGCCCTGGACCACACCCAGGCGATCGGCGCGCCAGCCCTGCTGGTGACCACCGGGGGGCGGTCGGGACATTCACGCGGTCACCTGGGTCGACTGCTGCGCGAAGAGTTGCCCATCCTGGGGGACAACGCCGCCGAGCGGGGTGTGCGTGCCCTGGTGCATGTGGCGGGTGGGGCCGCGACCAGCCGGTGGTCGTGCCTGAATTCCGTGGGACACGCGCTCGACGTGGTGCAGCAGTGTCAGCACTCGGCCCTCGGCCTGGCGGTCGATCTGCGGGGCCTGGCACGCGACAAGGGGACGATTGACCGGCTTCCTGAACTGATTCCGCACCTGGGGCTGGTGCTGTTGCGCGAGTTCCCCGGGCCCGAGATTGACGCCCCCGAACGCCGGCCCGAGCAGGACCTGCGGTGGGTTGTCGCCCGGCTGGAGTCGGCTGGTTATCGGGGCCATTACGAATTGCACCTCCCGCCCCGGAGAGTGGCTGTTGAGCAGTACGCGGTGGTGCTGCGGCACTATCGTGCCCGCCTGGCGAACTGCCTGGCGGTGGCTCACTCTCTCATCGCCACCCCCGCCGCGACCCCCGTGGTGCCTCCCGCCTCGGAAGTCGTGCGAGTCGCGCGAGCCTGAATCGCGTTCCGTCGGGTTGGTGCCCAGCCGGTTGCGGGCGAAAGCCCCGAGCCGCCGCGCCCCTCGCTGGCGAATGGCGCACGCCGCAACGGCCGCATCGGCCGAGACCGCTTAGCGAGCGTTGACGCGCAGCGGTGATTCGCAGGGCGCTCCCGTGCGTCGGATTTCGGCTGGTTGCTGAACCATCGGCCGTCGACTGCGAGTTGCGCGGAGTTCTGGCGATTGCTGCGGAGCCGGCCTGGTTGAGCATCCTGCGCGCGACGTGTGGCGGGTCGAGTTGCCGCGTGGGGCCCCGCGATAATCCTGACCGCCCTGTCGGTAAATCCGAGTTATGGCGGCAGCCTCGCACCAGCCGAGTCACTCAGCGGAACGCTGACGAAGCGGCCGATGGCGGTGCGAAGGCCGGCGTGCGCGACTACGATGGTACTGCCGGTCGCGGTCTTCGCGTCCGCGGACGGACCAGTCCTCTTCCTCCTGGCGTGCCGACGTGGATCATCAGTTTCTCTCCCTCGACGAGTTGGCGCAACAGTTGGGGCGCGATCGCCGCGAGGTCGAACGCCAGGTGCAGCGGGGCATCATTCCCGGCCACCGCATGGAAGGGGGCTGGCGATTCCATCCCGCGGAAATCCGCCACTGGCTTGAGCAGGAGATGCGGGGGTTCAGTGCCGACGAACTTGCTTCGGTCGAATCGGCGCAGAATCTTCCCGCGGTCACCGACCAGTCGCTGCTCGAGAGTGTGCTGGCCCCCGAACTGGTCGCGGTCCCGCTCGATGCCCGCACCAAGCGGTCGGTCATCGAATCGCTCATCGAGGTCGCCGGCCGCACCTGGCAGGTGTGGGAACCGGCTGTTGTTCTCGAAGCGGTCCTCGAACGCGAGGCGGCGCTCTCCACCGCATTTGAAAACGGCGTCGCCATTCCCCACCCCCGCAACCCGTTGCCCACCGCTCTCGGTGCCTCGCTGGTGGCGTTCGGTCGGACCTCGTCGGGCATCCCCTTCGGCGGGCCCCGCCGGTCGCTGACCGATCTCTTCTTCCTGGTGCTGTGCCAGGACGCCCGCACGCACCTGGCCGTGCTGGCCCGCCTGGGCCGACTGCTCCGGGTCGAGGGGTTTGTCGATCAGCTCCGCGAGTGCCCCGACTCTCTCAGCGCCCACGAGTTGCTCATCGCCACAGATCGGCAAGTGGAGGCGTAATGGAGCCGGCTTCCGGAAACCTCCCCGGTGCGTCCCCCGGCACCCTCCCCGACGGGGCTCCTCCTCCGGCGTGTCCTCCCCCCCTGTTCTGGCACGACATTGTCCGGCGGGTCGCCGAGACCGCGACCCCCTGGACGCTCGAACGCCCGGGCACGGTCCTTTCGGGACAGACGCTCGGTGAGGGGCCCCCACTGCTGTTGCTGAACGGCCTGGCCGAGCCGCGGGAATGCCAGTTCCTGCTCGCCTGGCTGCTGCGGGAACAGTTTCGCTGCGTGATGTTCGACTGGCGCGGAGTGCGGACCGCGGCCCCGCGACCGACACTCGACACGCTCGCCGACGATCTGCTTGACATCGCCGATCATTGGCCGGGCGAGACAAACTTTGCCTGGGGGAGCGGCCTGGGGGGGCTGGTCGCGCTGCGGGCGGCACGCCGGGCTCCGCGGCGGTTTCGCAAGCTGCTGCTGGCGGGAGTCTGCCCGCACCGCACGCTCTCCTGGGGAGAGAGGTTGCTGTGTGGCGTGGGGGGGTATCTGCCGGGCAACGTCTGGTTGGTTCCCGGTCGCTCAACCGTCTACCGCCTGAACCATCGCCGGTGGTTCCCGCCGCTCGATCCCGATCGCTATCGCTTCCTGCTTGACCTGTCGGGGCGGTGCCGCATTGCGGGACTGGCCCACCTGGGCCAGGTGCTGGGCGAGGCCGACCTGCGGGGTGAGCTGGCGGCGATCCCCACCGAGACGGTGCTGGTGTCAACCGAGGGACAGGGGGCCGACTTGCGGGCGGGGGCGGACGAGCTGGCGGCGGGTCTCCCGCATGTCAGCCGGACGCACCTGCACAGCACCGGGTTGTTGCCCGCGTTGACGCACCCCCATCGGCTGGCGGCGATCATCCGCGAGCAGTTCCTGGGCCAAACGCCCGCGAGCAGCGCCGCCACTTCCGAGGCGCGCTAGTAGGCGCGTGGGTTGGCACTCAGGGCAGTGGGCACAAAGGCAACCGGCACAGAGGGCAGTCGGCGCGGAGATCAACAGTGCCCCGACGGCGTGCCATTCAGCGGTCGTCTTCCGCCGCCCCCAGTCCCGCCCCCGCCGCGGTGCTCCGGGGAGGAAGAGAATCGCCGCGACGCCGAAACGCCTGTGGCCGGGCAGTCTCGGCCGCCGAGCCGCGTGCTGTGGGACTGCGTCCCCCCGGGCCGCGTTCCCCAGGGGGAGAGATACGCCGCGGTTCCCGACTGCCGGTGGCAGCGACCCCTGGGCGTCCGCCCCGGTCGGTTTCCGGGGAATCGGGGAACGTGGGGTCGGTCTCGGCGCGGAGTGTCGCCGAGCGGACGGGGCGATTGTCGGGCAGGCGGCGAGGTGCCGCTCCCGGCTCTGTATTGGGGACACCCACGAGCAGTGCCGAGGGCATTTCCCCTGGGCCCGAGAGTGACTCGACCAGGCTGGCGTCGGCGTCGTGAATCACCAGCACCCGGCCCGCGGGGGAATCGCCACCCGGGAGCACGACGACCAGGTCGCTCGGGCTGGCCTGCTGGAGCGCCTTGCGGAGGATCTGCTGCAACGCGGCGTCGGTGGCGGGGGCGGGCTCATCCGCTGCCAGGTCTGCCGAGGCGAACCGCGATCGGGCTGGCAGGCCACCGCGCGAAGCCCGCGTGGGTTGGGGGGTGTCGTCGGGCAGGGTGACGTCGGACTCGGGGGCTGAATCGAGTTCGTCGCGATTGTCGCGGGCCCGGCGAGCCAGCGGGACGGTCAGCCCGGCTGGCGGACCAGGGTCGGCGCCGGACGGATCTTCGCTGCCAGGATCGTCCGCCGAATCCTCCGAAGTGGTTGGGACGTCGTCCAGCGGCGGGCTGACGGGAGGGACCCGGACGGCAGAGTTGTCTGCGGGAAAGGTCTGCGCGATCGCGTCGGCGGGAGGGGCGGCCTCGCTCACCGGCAGCAGCGACGTCAGGCGATTGGCGATGAGCAGCTGATAGATCGGTTCCAGCCCCGCGTACATGCCATCCTTGTAGTTGGGGTCTTCCGCCATGCAGACCCCCACCACTTCGCCCGCAGAATTGAACAGTCCACCCCCCGACCGGCCGCGAACGGGAATGCCGGTGCACTCCAGATTGTCGGGACCACGATAGCGGTTGAGGGCGACCACCTGGTGGCGTTCGACCGTGGGGGGCTTGCCGCCATTGCAGCCCACGCTCATCAGGTTCGTCCCCTTGGTGGGGCGGGTGCCACGCGGCGCGAGCGGGCAGGTGG
This sequence comes from uncultured Planctomycetaceae bacterium, assembly GCA_903898975.1. Lineage (GTDB taxonomy): Bacteria > Planctomycetota > Planctomycetia > Planctomycetales > Planctomycetaceae > UBA10511. Next base: position 411 of record CAIUHT010000168.1, on the reverse strand, counting down.
GGAGTGATTGCTGAATCGGGATGGAGACAATCGCCACGTCGGCGTCGAGATCGGCGGCGAGTTTGCGGCCGGGGGTCGCCTGCCCGGCGGCGGTGTTGAAGAGTTCGACCACAACCTGGCTGGTCGCATCGTTCCAATGCTTGAAGAGGTGCCCGCAGGTAAGCACGTAGGCGGTGTCGTCCAGGCAGGCGAGCACGGTCCCTGTCCCCACATCTTCGCCGGTGGAATCTTTGACCCTCAGCCGGACGGTGGCCTGAAAGGGATCGCGGGCGACAGCGGCTTTGGGGGGGGCAGGCGATTGGCCGCGTCCCTGGCTGGTGGGGGCGGTGCTTCCGCGGGCGACGTCGCTGGGGCGAGTGACCCCGGAGATGGGGGGGCCGGTGGCCGAGTTGGCGGGCGTGGCCGCGCGGG
>CAIUHT010000167.1 GCA_903898975.1 uncultured Planctomycetaceae bacterium | reverse complement strand
CCATGGGGCGGTAGCCGAACAGGGGCTTCCGCGAGAAGCAGGTCAGGATGTCCGACACCATGCCCATGGCGGGGAGCAGCATGATGTACACGGCTGGGTGCGAGTAGAACCAGAAGAGGTGCTGCCACAGCAGGGCCTGGCCACCCCCAACTGTCGACTCCGCATTGTTCACCACCAAGCCACCGGGGACGAAGAAAGTCGTTCCCAGCGAGCGGTCAGCCACCAGCATGAACCCGGCGGCCGTCAGCACCGGCAGGGCAAACGCCTGCAGGATGGCGGTGATAAACATCGCCCAGATCGTCATCGGCATGCGGAAGAAGGTCATCCCGGGAGCCCGCATGTTGATGATGGTGGTCATGTAGTTGACCGAGCCCATCATCGACGAGACACCCGAGAACGTGACCGCCAGCAGCCACAGCGTCTGGCCCCAGCCACTGCTGGGAGACGAATTCACCAGGGCCGACAGCGGGGGGTAGGAGGTCCACCCGTTCGCCGCGGCACCCCCCTCCACGAAGAAGCTGGCCCCGAACAGCATGATCGCCGGCCACATGAACCAGTAGCTCAGCATGTTGAGCGTCGGAAACGCCATGTCGTCGGCACCGATCTGCAGGGGGATCAGGAAGTTCCCAAAGGCCCCGGCCAGGATCGGGATGATCACCAGGAAGATCATCACGCTGGCATGCATGGTGAACAGCATGGTGTAGAACTCGGGAGAGATACCACCCCCCTGGTTCCCGAACACCAGCCGACCCAGAATGGGCAGTTCCAGCCAGCTGAAGGCCAGCTGCCACCGCACGCCCAGGGCCAGTGCTCCACCCACCATCAGCATCAGCAGCGTGGTGATCAGGAACTGGATCCCGATCACCTTGTGATCGGTCGAGAAGATGTACTTCTGAATGAAACCCGGTTCGTGATGGGCATGATGCGCATGGTCGCCATGGTCATGGCCCGCCAGCGTCCCTGCGGTCGGAATCAAGGTACTCACAATGCATCCTCACAGCGGGAACATTGGCCAGGCACGCTGGCCACGGTGGAGTTTCTGGTGTCAGCCCCCGGGGGGGGCTCCTGGAGCCGGTGTTGGCGAAGTGCAGTCGATCACAACCACCCTCCGCCGCACTGGCCCCCGTCTACTCTTCCTTCTCGGGCTGATATCCGTCGTCGAACTGCGCGGTCTTCAGCGTCTCAATGTACTTCTTGAAGTCGGCCTCGGTCTGTGCCGTGAGCTGACCCCGCATCTTGTAGTGCCCCCAGCCACACAGCTCGGCACACACCAGATCGTAGGCCTTGGGCTCGCTCGCTTCGAACCAGACCGGAATCAGGAGGCCGGGGACGGCGTCCTGCTTGATTCGCAAGTGGGGCAGGAAGAACGAGTGCAGCACATCTTCGCCACGCAGCTTGATCACAACCGGGCGACCAGCCGGGACGTGCAGATCGTTGACGGTGTAGAGATCGTCGGGCTGGGGGGAATCCTGGAGAACCTTCCCAGGGGCCGGATACCGAATCCGCCATTCAAACTGCCGGGCCGAGACCTCGGCGATCGGGTTCGCCATCGCCTCAGGATCGAACCGCGATTTCATCCGGTAGGCGGCCCACACATCCATCTGGTAGAGAGCGATGAAGAGCAGGATTCCGGCAGGAACGATACTCCACACCACTTCCAGGGCATGGCTGCCATGCTGGAATTGAGCCCGCTTGCCACTGGTGCCCGAAAACTTCCAGAGGATGTATCCCAGCACAGCATGCACCGCGATGAAGGTGACAGCTGTGATCACCAGGATGAGATAGAACAGATCGTCGATCTGCGTGCCCAAAGGGGAAGCCGCGGGCCCGGGAAACCACCAGCCGAACTTCGGCCCGAGGGCGAAGAACGCGACGGCCAGGGTGGCCGCGCCGGTGAAGAACAGACTCCAGAACTTGTTCACGTCAGGGACTCCGAAAAGCCGGACTGCCGAAAGACGGTGACGATTGCGACGCCAGGAATTTCCACGGAGAAGTCAGCGGAGAGGTCAATCTCCCGCCTCGGCTCCCGCGACCTTGTTGCCCGCCGCATCCCCGTGGGAATCATCCGGTGCAGCTGAATGCTTCCCATCGAACGGCAGGCTCATCACGTAGTTGACCAGGTCCCACAGTTCCTGATCGCTCAGGTCGGCCTTGGGCATGGGGGTTCCGCGAATTCCCTGGTTAATCCGGCGGTAGAGATCAATCGGCTTGCGGCCGAAACGGTAGACACCGCGGGTCAGATTCCGGGGCTGGATCACGTTGCCCCAGTCGTCGTGCAGTCCCGGATGATCGTAGGTCTGCTCGGGCTGACTCCCGGTGATTTTCCAGAACAGCTCGGTGTTGGGGCCATCGCCCCGCCCCGACAGCCCATGGCAGTCGCTGCACTTGACCGCTCCGGGCTTGCCCCCGGCACCCCCTTCGCCCAGGTAGAGCCGCCGACCGCGTTCGATCGACTCGGCATCCGGGTGAACGCGCGGGGCCTTCGCCAGGACGATGGACTCGGGCACTTCCGCCGCCTTCCAGTCTTCCACCAGCGAAGTCACGACATCTTTCACGGTTGTACCGGTGAACTCGGTTTCGATCTCTTTCCAAGCGTCGGCTTCGATCTCCTTGGCCGACTTGGTGGCCCCCGCCCCTGCCTTCTCCAATTCACTCTTCACGAGGTCCTTCATCGCCGATGAGGTGGCGCCTGACCCAGCGAGCTCCTGGATCAGCTTCGTTTCGGCCTCACCCCGCATGCTCAGCCAGCGAACGTAATCGACCAGCAGACCAACCTTCTCGTCTCCCAAGAGGGCGAATGAGGGCATGTAAGTGCCTGGGATCCCCTCCACCAGCACGCGAGTCAGATCGGCGTGCGAGGGCTTAATGGCGTACTGAGTCGACTTGAACTTGAACAGCCCCGGGCGATAGTCGCGAGGGCGGGGGGTCATGAAGTTCGCGGTCGGCCCGGCACCATCGCCCGCCACGCCATGGCAGTGCAGGCAGTGGACCATGTACAGGTCCCGTCCGTCTTTCAGCCGCCACCCGTCATGCTGGCGGTGTTCCGCGTCGGCAGCGGGATTTCCCTTGCCGTAGTCGATCGGCAGTTCCTGCCAGGCGACCAGGTTG
>CAIUHT010000166.1 GCA_903898975.1 uncultured Planctomycetaceae bacterium | reverse complement strand
GGGCGAAGCCGTCGGGCGGAATTCCTGTGGATCCGTCGGGCGCAATTGATCTGAATCCGCCGGGCGAAATCTTTGCGCTGGGTTCGGAGTCGCGAAGGAGCCCTTTGGCCAACGAGCGGCAGCGGTTGGATGTTTTGAAGCCCCACGAAATGGGTTCGGGGGTTTCGCAGCACACTCAAGAGTTCATGCGGGACCGACTGTCGACGCAGGTTTCGGCCGATTTGAAGTCGGGAGTGGCCGCCTCGGTCAGCGAACACCTGGGATCGCGGGCGGTTGATCCGAGCGTTGGAACAGGCCCCGCGGCGGTGCATCCCCTGGCTCGGGCACTGCGGGACCCGGCGAATGTTCGTCAGGCACTGGTCTTGAGCCTCCTCCTCGGACCGCCCCCCGCTCGACAGCCTGGCCGGGGCATTCCCCCCGCCGGCGGCAGTGTCGGCCCCACCTGAGACTCAGTGTGGGTTGTGGCCCAGGCTCGATTTTGCGCGACGTGCTGAGCTGCGTCGACGACAGCCGGCTGACGCACGTTGATTCGCGGGCGTCGCAGTGGTCACTGGAGAGGCTCCGAAAGCCGGCGTGGCCCCGGTTGCCGTGGGGCGGTGGGCTGGCCGATCGGACAGCCGGGAACCAGGGCGGTTCTGGTGCTGTGAGGGGCCATTGGCGGAGAGCGCGGCATGTCGCTTTCGCATTCGGGGACATTCAGTCGCCCGTCCGCGCATTCACACTCTGCTTCGGCACGGTGAGGGGCGAGACAGCGTCCCGGCCGGGTTGTCTGCGGTCCACATCACAGGGATTCCTGCCCGAGGGACCGAGGCAGCAACCTTGTCGGTCGACCGGCTGAAAGCTATCGTCAAGCAATCGACGGACGGCAGGATGGAGGGGTCTGCCGGACTCCGGCGTCCGTCGTTTTTTTGGCCTGCTGCAGGCCCCGTGTTTTCTCTTGAGCCGTCGCATGACTCGAATCGCCAGACTTCTAAGCTGGGTGGTGCTGCTGGCGGTCGCTGTTCCCTCCGCCTGGGCGGGAACTCCGTCGACCGATCCCCTCGACTGGCCCCATTGGCGGGGTCCCGAGATGAATGGAATCTCCCGCGAGAAGGGACTGGTCTCCAGCTGGTCGCCCGAGGGCGAGAACCTGCTGTGGCGGAACACCGAGATCAGCACCCGGTCGACCCCCATCATCATGAATGGGAAGGTCTACCTGCTGTCGCGGAGTTTTCCCGACTCGAACCGCGAGGGGGAGAAGGTTGTCTGTCTCGACGCGGCGACCGGGAAGGTGCTGTGGGAGAACGCCTACAACGTCTTCCTGACCGACGTGCCCGCCGAGCGGGTGGGCTGGTCGTGCGTGGCTGGCGACGTTGAGACGGGCGACATCTTCTCGCTGGGGGTGTGCGGAGTCTTCCAGGGAATCGATGGTGACACGGGGAAAACCCTGTGGCAGCACTCGATGAGTGAAGAATACGGGATGATTCACACCTATGGCGGCCGGACCAACATGCCGCTGGTCTTTGAAGACCTGGTGATCATCAGCGGGGTGATGACGGGGTGGGGCGAGTATGCGGTGCCGGCCCACCGGTTCGTCGCCTTCCACAAGACCAATGGCCAGCCGGTCTGGATCACCAGCACCCGCCTGCGGCCGATGGACACCACCTACAGTGCCCCGGTGCTCGCGACCATTGGTGGCCAGCGGGTGATCGTGTTCGGCTCGGGCGATGGCTCGATCTATGCCCTGCAGCCGCGGACGGGGAAAGTGGTCTGGTCGTACGATGCCTCGCTGCGGGGGGTGAACACCACCCCGCTGGTGGTGGGGAACACGGTCTACGCCGGACACAGCGAAGAAAATGTCGCCGACAACCGGGTGATGGGGTCGCTGTTCGCCATCGACGCCACCGGGACGGGCGATGTGACCAAGTCGAAGCAGAAGTGGCTGCAGATGAGCCGCATGATGGGGCGGGCGTCGCCCCTGCTGATTGGCGACAAGCTGATTGCGGTGGACGACGCCGCGACGATGTTCACGTTCAACCCGGCCGATGGCTCGGAGATCGGCAAGAAGCTGCGGTTGGGTCGGGAAATCTTCGGCAGCCCGGTCTACGGCGACGGCAAGATCTACCTGGGGGAGACCAGCGGGATTTTCTACATCATCGAGCCGGGGGCCGACGGGCTGAAGGTGCTGCACAAGCAGCGGCTGGAAGGGGAGAACATCCGGGCTTCGGCCAGCATCTCGCACGGGCGGGTCTACTTCGCGACGAACGCCGCCCTGTACTGCCTGGGGAGCAAAGAGGGGGCGGCCCCCCCCCGCCGCCGACCCGCGTCCAGCGGAAGAGGCGGAAACGCCCCGGACAGCCGACACCGCCCCCGCCCAGCTGCAGCTG
>CAIUHT010000165.1 GCA_903898975.1 uncultured Planctomycetaceae bacterium | reverse complement strand
GCCCGTGGGGCCCGGGCCGACCGGGGTGGCACATCGAGTGCTCGGCGATGTCGATGAAGTACCTGGGGGCGACGCTCGACATCCATGGCGGGGGGCTCGACCTGATGTTCCCGCACCACGAGAACGAGCTGGCGCAGTCGGAGTGCTGCAGCGGGAAGAAATTCACCCGCTACTGGCTGCACAACGGGTTGATGCAGGCGGGAAAACAGGCGGGCAAGGTGGGTGGAGCCCACAGCAAGAGTGGCGACGCCCCGCCCGACAAAGAAGCCCAGGAGGCGGGCAAGCTGGCAGGTTCGAAGGGAGCCGCCTCGGTCAAGCTGCTGTTCGAAAAGCACGCCCCCGAGACCATCCGCTTCTTCCTGCTGTCGACCCACTACCGCAGCCCCATCGACTTCAGCGATGAAAACATCGCGGAGAAGGGAGAGTCGCTGGCCGGGTTCCAGCGGCTGTTCGAGTCGTTCCAGCGGATCACCGGGCAGTCGTTCTACACGCTGCAGGCCCCCGCGCTGCGGTCGCAGAGCACCCCGCTCCCGACGGCGCCGGCGGCGTATGCGAGCGAACTGGCCCGCTGCCGGGATCGCTTCTGGGAGTGCCTCGACGACGACTTCAACACGGGGGGCGCGGTCGCGGTGCTGTTCGACCTGCGCAAAACTCTCAACAGCTTTATCTCGGACCAGAAGCTCGACTCGGGGGCCAAGCCCGACCCGGCACTGGCCGCGGCGCTGGTCTCGGGCCTGACGCTGCTGCGGGAATTGAGCGCTGTGCTGGGAGTCTGGCGGAAGCCACCGGCGGCGACCGCCGGGGCCGACGATGGGTTCGCCAACCAGTTGATGGAGCTGATCCTGGAACTGCGGGCCGAGGCCCGGGCCACCAAGAACTGGCCAATGAGCGACAAGATCCGCAGCCGGCTGAAAGAGTTGCGGGTGGTGGTCGAAGACCGGACCGAAACCGTCTCCTGGCGTCGCGAGTGAACGCGCCGGTCGCCCTGCCTCCCCCCCAGCCGACGAATCCTGGCGTGGTGCTGGGGATCGACCCGGGACTGAACCGCACGGGATATGCCGTGCTGGCCCCGCGCGGCCGGACGCCCATCCTGCGCGAAGCGGGGGTCATCCGGTCGACTCCCAAGCTCGCGCTTTCGGAACGGGTCCGCGAGATTGGCGAGGGGCTGCAGGAGGTCTTCGAGCAGTACCGTCCCGAGACGGTCGCCCTCGAGCAGGTGTTTTCGACCGGCCAGTTCCCGCAGTCGGCCCTGCTGATGGCGCACGCGCGGGGGGTTATCCTGTTTATTGCGGCTCGCAATCTCTGCCCGGTGATTGGCTACGCCCCCCGGCAGGTGAAGCGACTGCTGACGGGTTCAGGGAAGGCTGACAAACGCCAGATTCAACTGGCGGTGCAATCGGAATTGCGGCTGGCACAGATCCTGGAACCGAACGACGTCGCCGACGCCGCCGCCATCGCCCTCTGCCACTATCATTCCGCCCGGCTCCCGGCGAACCCCGCCGAGCGTCTTTAGAGAAGCGCTTCGCAGTGTCGTGCCATCGCAGAGCCGAGAGAGCACCCAGCGGTCGCGCGATGCGAGCTTTCGGCAACTGGCCGGCCCCCTGTTGATTGCCCCCTTGCGACTGCTGCGTGTTGACGGTGCATCGCCGAAGTCTCACTTCTGCTGTCTGTCTCCCGTCTTCTGTCCTCTCACTCAGAATTCTGCCCGCCGGCGTCGCCCGCTGGACTTCGACACCGCCAAAAGACCTCGGCCGCGCGGGTGCCACCTGTCGTTCCCGTGACCCACTTTTCGGCGGCATGCTGGTGTCATCCTGGCGGCACGCTGGCCCCGGTCCGGTCTGTGTCTGGCGGCGGTCCCGCTCCAGTCTGGTGGCGTGCTGTGCGCCTGAATCGCGGCTCCATACAATGCGGCGGGCAAGAAGTGGCGGGGAGGATGGTCTTCCCCCCGCAGCCCCCTCTTGAAATGGAGTTCGTTCCATGTCGGCCAGCCCCGAACTCAACGCCGCCCAGCTTGAGGCCGTTGAACACCGGGATGGTCCGCTGCTGGTCCTCGCTGGGCCGGGGTCGGGCAAGACCCGGGTCATCACCCGGAGGATCGCGCGCCTGGTCGAGTCGGGAATCTACGCCTCGCGCGTGCTGGCCCTGACGTTCACCAACAAGGCGGCGACCGAGATGGGGCACCGCGTCGAGCGGTTGCTCCCTGGCACGCGGGTGTGGGTCTCGACCTTTCACCGCTTCTGCGCCAGCCTGCTGCGATACCACGCCACCGCGGTTGGGCTGCAGCCCAACTTCACCATTCTCGACACCCCCGACCAGACCACCCTGCTCCGCCAGGTGCTCTCCGATCTCGACATCGATTCGTCGAGCTTTCCCCCGGCGAAGCTGCTGAGCCGGATTGGCAAGGCGAAGCATCGCCTGCAGTCACCGGACGACCTCGCGCAGCATCTGCAGGAGGGGCGCGGGAGCATCGCCGACCAGGTCGCCGCCCGGGCCTACAAGGGCTACCAGGAGTTGCTGCTGCGATCGAACGCCGTCGATTTCGACGACCTGCTGGCCCATGTGGCCCGGCTGCTGGTCGAGAACGAGGAAGTGCGGCTGCAACTGGCGTCGCGGTTCCGGTACATCCTGGTCGATGAATACCAGGACACGAATTTCGCCCAGTACATGATTGTGCGGACGCTGGCGGCCGAGCATCGCAACCTGTGCGTGACGGGCGATCCCGATCAGTCGATCTACGGCTGGCGGGGGGCCGAGATTGGCAACATCCTGCAGTTCGAGCGCGATTTTCCCGAGAGCAAGGTGGTGCGGCTCGAGCAGAACTATCGCAGCACGCAGGCGATCTGCCGGGCCGCCGACCG
>CAIUHT010000164.1 GCA_903898975.1 uncultured Planctomycetaceae bacterium | reverse complement strand
CTCCTCCCGCGGCCAAGCCGTCCAAGTTGCCCTGGTTCCTCTGCCTTCTGTTGGCGGGGGGAGCGGGCTATCTCGCCTGGCAGGTGCAGTTGCTGAAGCAGGCTCAGGTGGATGCCGGGGTCGCCCCCGCCGCAGCTGTCGCCACGCCGGGCCAGCCGGCCGCCGCCACCGCGACCGGTGGCTCGCCGGGCGAATCACCCACCCCGACTTCCTCGGGGGTCGCCGACTCGGGCGGAGTGGTCCACGAATCGAAGGGCTACCTGCTCCCGCGCCACCAGATCCTGATCAGTCCCAAGGTGGGGGGGATGGTCAAGAGCCTGCGGGTTCGTCCGCCGGGCTCCGAGGAATCGGCCGGCCAGCAACTCATCGAGGGAATGCAGGTCAACAAGGGGGACATCCTCGCCCAGCTGGAGACCACCGACTACGACGCCGATGTGCTGCATGCCGAGGCGAATTTCGCCCGCGCCCAACTCCGGCTGGAAATGGAGCGCAAGAATCTCCCGCGGGAAATCGACCGGGCGAACGCAGAGCTGGCCGAAGCGGTCGCGATGCGTGATTTCTACAAATCGCAATACGATCGCTGGACCAAGCTCTCCCGAACGAGCACCGTGAGTCCCGCTGACATCGAAAAGGCCGAGTCAGACGCGCAGGCCGCCGGGCATCGCGTTGACAGACTTCGCCGGGCCCTCGATCTGATTATCGAGCCAAAGGAACAGCGGCTCAAAGTCGCCGAGTCGGACGTCGCGGTGGCCCAGGCCGAGCTGACCAAGGCGGAATGGCGTCGCGGCAATACGGTTATCACCGCGCCGGTCACCGGGACCGTGCTGAAGAAAAACGTCGAAGAGGGAAACATCGTCAACCCCGGGGCGTTTAACGGCAGCTTCAGCATTTGCGATCTCGCCGACCTGGCCGATCTCGAAGTCGAACTCGATATCCAGGAACGGGACATTTCCCGCATCTTCGCCGGGCAAAAATGCGTGGTCCGGGCGGAAGCCTTTCAAGATCACCCGTATCAGGGATACGTCTCCCGGCTGATGCCGATCGCGAATCGCTCGAAGGGGGCGATCCCCGTCCGGGTCAAGGTGCTGATTCCCCCCGGGATGGAGGGGGTGCACCTGAAACCTGAAATGGGAGCGATCGTCGCCTTTTATAAAGAGAAGGTCGACCCGGCCGCGGTCGCCGCCGACGCCCACGCGACGTCCACCCCCGAAGAGGTGGTTCCCGAGTCCTCGGCTGGTCGCCCGTAAGGCAGTGACGCGCGAGTGCCCGATGGACAAAGCCCGCGGCGACTGCTGCTTGGCAGCTCGGCGTTCACACTGGTTAACCGCGCTCCAGGCTCCCGGATGTGGGGCTCGGTGCGTACCTGGTGGCTGACATGCCCGCGCCGATCATCGCCGTTGGAAGCGGGCGTGTCGCAGCCCCTGGTCTTCCCGCAGACACTGCTTGAACCGGGTGATGGGCCGCATGCTCCGCGGGCCGCCCGGCGAGTCATCCGGTCGACTTGTGCGCCGCCGGGCGGAGAGGACTAGAATTCCCGCGAGCTTCCGTCCTGAGTGGTCGGCTACTCTCTCGTTGCTGCCCGGGCTCAGGGAGTGTTCTGCGTGGACTGCCGGCTGTCTGTGGCGGTGAACTCCCTGCCTGGTCCCTGATTTTCTGGTCCCTGATTTTCTGGCCCCGGGTTTTCTGGCCCCTGTTTCTGAGGATGCTGTTCGTGCCCAAGTTGACCGTTGAGGGAGTCGGAACGTTTGAGGTGCCCCAAGGCAAGCGGCTGGTTCTGGCCCTGCGTGAAGAGGCGCAGACCGATCAGTTGCACGCCTGTGGGGGGCAGTCCCGCTGCACAACCTGCCGGGTGGAGTTTGTCGCGGGTGAGCCCACGGCGATGACCGCTGCCGAGCAGGCACTGTTGGCCGCCCGAGGCCTGACCGGTGTTCGCCTGAGCTGCCAGATGACCTGCGAGCACGATGCGACCGTTCGCGTCATCTCCCGGCTCGAAGGGAGCGGCCGGAAGGACTGCGGCAGCCCCCCCGCTGCCGAGATTGTGCCCCCGCCGCAGTGGGTGACCAAGTAGGTCCAGCCTGCTGCGCCAACGCTTTCGGGAAAAGCTGCGTGGCCGCTGGCGGTGGAACGGCTGCCGCGAGCTCAGGTCGACCCGGCGACCGGAAGTCGGCCAGGCCCCAATCGCGTCCGCCGCCGGGCAGATTGTTAGCCCCGTCTGGCGTGGACCAGACCCGGGACTCCCGCTACCATTTCGCCAGACGGTTAGCATGCTAACCATTCCAGGCCTTGGGGAACCGGTCCAGTGCTCGAATTCGACTTCCAAAACTCGATCGGACTCTGGATTTGTTCGGCGGCCCATGCCGTGCGGCGGGCGATGGACCGGGAGTTGCGCGAGCAGGGGGTGACCTTCCGACAATGGGAGGTGCTGGCCTGCCTGGCCCTGAAGATCGACACGCAGGCGAAGCTGGCGGACCGGTTAGGAATCGAGGCCGCCACGCTGGTGGGGGTTTTGACGCGGATGGAGGAGGGGGGCTGGCTGGTCCGGGAAGGTTGCGAGGTCGATCGTCGGGTCAAGCGCATCCGGCCGACGCCTCAGGCCGAGCAGCTGTGGGCCACCATGACCGACTGCGCCATGCGGGTGCGGGCACAACTCTCCGAGGGGCTCTCCCCCGATGAGCTGACCCAGCTCAAGCAACTCTGCAACCGCGTGCAGCAGAACCTGGAGGGGGTCCTGGAAGAGTCTCCGACGGGAGTTGCCCGGCGGGAACTGATCACCGGGTCGGGTCGCCCGATCAGTGAAGGCGGCGTCAAGTGAACTCTCCACAATCCCTGGTACGATCCCCGGTGGCCCTGGATTCCCGGCTGGGCTGAGTTTTTTGGCAGGGCTGAGTTTGTGGCACAGGGCGGATCAGCGGCTGCGGTCCGTTGGACCTGGCGGGCTGGGTTGCCTGGAACCTGGGGCCAGGGCCGGGCATGGTTGCGGGAAGCGAGGGTTCTGAGGAAAGTGTAAGCTCCCGGGGGGGCGAACTTGAGGGTGAGATCTCGGGACGGAAGACAGCGGTGGGGCGGGCCACCACTTCCGGCGGACACAGCGTGGCGGGAGCGGGCCGACCGCAGATCTCAGCGGCAATGGATAAGCCCGTTGGGGTGACCCCCTGGGTTGCAAACATTGCCAAACCCCGAACATTCAGAAACAAGGACTACCACCATGGCGGCGGATGAGGAGATTGTGCGGGTCCGCAACGTCCACAAGTACTTCACTCGCGGCAGCGAGCGGGTCGACGTGTTGCAGGACCTGAGCCTGAATGTGCCCGAGGGGGAGTTCCTGGCCCTGATGGGCCCCTCGGGGTCGGGCAAGACCACGCTGCTCAACCTGATCGCCGGGCTGGACGTGCCCAGCGAGGGGGAGATCTGGGTTGGCAACGACCGGATCTCGGCGATGTCGGAAAGCCAGCTGGCGACCTGGCGGACCCGCAACGTTGGGTTCATCTTCCAGTTCTATCACCTGCTGCCGGTGCTGACGGCGTACGAGAACGTCGAACTGCCACTGTTGCTGCTGCCGCTGTCGTCGGCTGACCGCAAGCAGCGGGTCATGACCGCGCTCGAACTGGTGGAACTCTCCAGCCGACTGCATCACCGTCCCGGCCAGTTGTCGGGGGGGCAGCAGCAGCGCGTGGGCATTGCCCGGGCCATCGTCACCGACCCCACCCTGATTGTCGCCGACGAACCGACAGGCGACCTCGACTCGCGGTCAGCCGATGAAATCCTGAAGCTGCTGGCGACACTGCAGCACGAACTGCAGAAGACGATCATCATGGTCACGCACGACCCAAAGGCGGCGGAACGGGCCAGCCGGACGCTGCACCTGGAAAAAGGCCGGCTCGTCGTCGACACCCGAGCGCCCCAACTCAAATGACCCCGCGGGACGCCCCCCCGGGGGGGCCAGCCCACGCAACGTCACCTCGACGCCTCCTGCTCACGCGCACTCACCATTTGCGACCCGTTGCTGCCGGTGGCGAGGTGGCCAGATCCCGCCGGTTCCGCCCGACCGGCACTGCAACGAACTACGAACTCACCCGATGACGTTTGCCCTGGCGAACGTCGCCCGTTCATCGCCAGTCCCCTGCCAGCCCCGTTTTTCCAAGGCCGGACGCATGTTCCAGTTTTTCACCCTGATGCTCAAGAACCTCCGCCGGAACATCTTGCGGACGTCATTGACCGCCCTCTGCTCCATGCTGCTGGTGCTGGTGGTCACGGGGGTCTGGTCGGTGCTCGACTTCATCGACCGCCAGACCGAAGAGAAGGCGAACGACTTCAAGGTGCTGGTGACCGAGAAGAACAAGGCCCCCAGCCGGCTCCCGCGGGCCTATGTCTCGTCGCTGCGGGAAGGGGCCGCCCGGGGCCCCGACGATGTGAAGCCCGAGGACTACATGACCTGGGCCTTCTACGGGGGAACCCTCGACCCCAACAAGATGACCCGCGAGAACTTCCTGTTTCTCATTGCGTGCGAGCCCGAAAAGGCCCCGACCATGATGGATGAGCTGGACCAGCTCAATGCCGCCGACACCGCCCGGCTGCAGGACGCCATCGCCAAGATGAAGAAGCAGGCGAACGCGGTGATCATCGGCCCCGAACAGCTCAAGCTGATGAACAAAAAGGTGGGCGAACGCTTCACCGTCAATGGGCTGATCTTCAAAGACCTCAATCTCGAGTTCGAGATTGTCGACACCTTCCCCGACGCGGCCCAGCGGTATGGCCAGACCTCGCTGATGAACCTCGACTACCTGCTGCAGGGCATCGACGAGTACGAGGCCAAGACCAAGAAGAAGATCGCCAATGGGGCCGACCCGATCGCGTTCGTGATGCTCAAGGTGAAGAACAAGGAAGACTACGAAAAACTCTCGGCCCAGATCGTCAACTCGCCCCTTTACAACAGCCCGGCTGTGCGTTGCGAGTCGGCCGGCTCGGCGGTCTCCACCTTCCTGGAATCGTGGCAGACCATCTTCTGGGGCATGCGGTGGCTGCTGGCGCCCGCCATCCTGGGCACCCTGTCGCTGGTCATCGCGGTCGCCATTTCGATCTCGGTTCGCGAACGCCGCAAGGAAATCGCGGTGATGAAGGTGCTGGGCTTCACCCCGGGGCACGTGCTCACGATGGTCCTGGGCGAGGCGCTGCTGATCGGCCTGATCTCGGGCCTGCTGAGCGCCGGCGGCACTTACCTGCTCGTCAACAAGGTGCTGGGGGGCATCCCGTTCCCCATCGCGTGGTTCCAGCGGTTCTTCATTCCCACGAACGCCCTCTGGTGGGGGGTGGCGATTGGGGCGGGAACCTCGGTGCTGGGCAGCTTCCTCCCCGCCTGGAACGCCCGTGGCGTTCGGGTGGCCGACGTCTTTTCGAAGGTGGCCTGAGATGCTCGCCAGGATCAGCCGGTTCGATCTCTCCCGGATTCCCCAGTACCCCGTGCTGTACGGCCTGCTCGCCGCGCTGCTGGCACTGGTGCTCATCCTGCTGTTCGTGGGCCGCGTCCCCGTCAGCTACAACGTGCGCAACCTGGTCGTCCGCTGGTGGATCACCACCATGATGGTCCTCGCCTTCGTGCTGGTCGTCGGCCTGATGACTGTCATGCTGGCGTTCGTGAGCGGGATGGATGCCCTCACTGGCAACAGTGGCCAGCCCGGCAACATCATCGTCTTCTCCAGTGGTGCCAACGACGAAGGCTTCAGCAACCTGGCCCTGAGCGACGTCTCGAACCTCGAGCGAACCCAGGGGATCGCGGTCGATGAAGCGGGCCAGCGGCTGGCCAGCAAAGAAGTCTACGTCATCGTCAACCAGGACATTCCGGTCCCCAAGGGGAGCCCCTCCCGGCGACGGTTCGTCCAGGTCCGTGGCCTTGAAGACGCCCCCATGTCGGCCAAGGTCCATGGCCTGGAATTGCTCCCGGGAAGCCAGTGGTTTTCGGAAGCGGGAGTCGAGCAGACCAGCGACGGTCAACAGGTGCTCCTCCAGTGCGTGATGGGGAAGGGAATTGCCGGGGAACTGGGGCTCGACCGCCCCGGAAGGCAGCCTCTCGCCGTCGGGGAAGTCTTCCGCATGGCCGACCGCGAATGGAAGGTCGTGGGGCTGCTCAACTCCACAGGTTCGACCTACGACTCGGAGGTCTGGGCCAAGCGGCAGATTGTGGGGGAGCGCTTTGGCAAAGAGGCGAGTTACTCGTCGTTCGTGATGCGGGCCAGCGATATCAAGCAGGCTCCGCAACTCGCCGAGACGCTCAAGAAGTCGAAGGAAGTCGCCCTCAACGCCATGACCGAAGAGTCTTACTTTGAAAGTCTCTCGGATACGAGCCGAACGCTGCTCTTGGCCATCCGGATTGTCGCTGGCTTCATGGCCCTGGGGGGAATTTTTGGGGTCATGAACACGATGTTCGCGGCGATCAGTCAGCGGATCAAAGACATCGGCGTGCTGCGAGTGCTGGGCTATTCCCGTACCGACGTGCTGCTGTCGTTCCTGATGGAATCGATGATCCTCGCGCTGGTGGGAGGACTGCTGGGCTGCCTGCTGGGGTCACTGTGCGATGGCTGGACCGCCAAGAGCACCGTCGGTGGGCAGGGAGCAACCAAGACAGTGGTTCTGCAATTCCTGGTCTCGCAGGAAGTGCTCGCGGGCGGCCTGCTGCTGTCACTGCTGATGGGCCTGGTCGGGGGACTATTCCCTGCCGTACGGGCCATGTGGATGCGAATTCTCGAAACGCTCCGCTAAGCGGGCCAAGGTCGGGTCCCCCGGTGCGACTGGTCCCGGTGCGACTGGTCCCGGTGCGACTGGTCCCGGTGCGATGATGCCGCGCCGATCTCTGGGAGCATTCCCCTCCCGGCCTCGATCGGCGTGAATCCTGCCGCGCACCCCCGACTTAATACCGATCGACCACATACCGCATACACCAATAATTCTCTTTTGTATATATAGATACCTGCGTATCGTTATTAACCGATTGAGGGGGCACTTCCGAGACACTCCCCCCCGAGTTTGCCCGGGTGAGCCCCCGGTGAACGATTTACTTCCATGAAATTTCGTTCAAAACGTTCATTCGGTCATTGAAATCGTTCATCCCCCCCCTAAGATTCGCCCGTTTGATGGAACACCCAGCGGTGGAACCGCAGTGGTCCGCTCCGAAAGACGCGTTGGGGGGTGGCCCCGACGATCCCCGTCCCCTCCTGAGAGGCGACCCAACAGTCCCAGTCTCGATCCGCCCAGTGCGGTGCTCTCCAGAAAGTACAGGCCATGAGTCTTGCTGTTCACCAACGCCGGCTTCCCCAATTTGACGAGGTTTTCGAACGGGATGCCGATTCGACCATCGCCTCAATGAACGAATCGGGACGCGACGTCGCCAACCAGTCCGCTGCCCATCCTCTCGCCCTCAAGACCATGGGAGTCGTCCGGACCGCTGTTCCGGTCACGATCCGCAACCCGCTGGGAGAGGGGCTTGCCCACCTGTCGTGCGAGGTGCACATGCTGGTGGGTCTCGCCGCCGAGAAGCGAGGCATTCACGTCTCCCGGATGGGTGACGTGGTGGCTCGCCTGGCCCAAGAGACCTTCGACACGCTGCACGCCTACGCTCTCCGCCTGGTCGAAGAGCTGCAGGTCACCCAGCACGCGACCTCGGTGCAGGTCAAGGTCACCGGCAGCCTCCCCTATCTCGAGGGAATCGACGGTGTAAAGTCGAAGAAGTCGCTGGAAGCGGTCGGACTGTCGATCGAGGCCCAGCTCGCCGATGGCCGTGTCACGACCACCCAGGGGATGGAATTCAGCCACATCACCGCCTGCCCCTGCGTGCAGCAGACCTACCGGCAAAGCCACGAGGAGGCGAGCCACCGGTTTGTGCACGAACTGGAAGTGCGGAAGATGCCCCTGATGACGCACTCGCAGCGGTGCCGGACGCACGTGAAGCTTGTTGGCCTGACCAAGGCTCTCGACATCCGTCGGTTGCTCGAAGCGGTCGATAAAGTCGCGGTCCGGTGCCAGAACACCATGCCCCGCGAGTTCGAACTGCTGACCGTGTACCTGGCCCACGCCCGTCCGCAGTTCCTCGAAGACGTGCTGCGTGACCTGTCATGCTCCCTGACGCAGATGCAGCCCGATCAGCCGGGGAGCATCCGTATCCAGATCGATTCGATCTCGATGGAATCGATCCACGATTTCGATCTCCACGGGTCGATCGACACGACCCTGGCCGACGTGCGAGCTCTCTCCCGGCGATGACCCGCCCCTACACGGTGGGCAACCTGGCAATTTCGATCGACGGTCGGATTTCGACCGTCGATCGTCATTTGCATGGCTTTGGCGGCCCGCAAGACCGCGACCTGATGGAGCAACTGCGGGCCGCCAGCGATGCCATCATGGTGGGTGCCGGGACCCTCCGCGACGAAGAAGCGTCGTTGCAGGTCAAAATGCCCAAGTGGCAGCAGCGGCGGCTGGAACTGGGGCTCTCCCCCCAGCCCGCGGCTGTGGTGGTGAGCCGGGGTCTCGACTTTCCCTGGCGAACCCTCCCCCTGTTTCGCGTGGCACCTCACCGTCGGATCGTCATTACCCGACCTGGACACAGTGCCGAGCTGATCGCCGAGCTGGGCCAGGTCGCCGAGGTGCTTGTCGTTCCCCTGCATGAGTCGGCACAAGGTCCCGTCGGGGGCTCGCTCGATCTTCCGCTGGCGATGCAGTTGCTGCACGAGCGGGGCATCTCGCAGCTTTTGCTCGAGGGGGGAGGCGAGCTGAATTTCTCGATGCTGGCCGCCGGGCTGATCGACGAAATGTACTTGACGCTGTGCCCCCTGGTTTTTGGTGGGCAGAGTGCCCCCGGAGCGTTTTCCGGTCCTGGATTCTCAGCCGGTCAGCAGGCACACTGGCGCCTGTGCGACCTCAACCGGGGCGAGAGTGACCGGCTCTATCTGCGCTATGAGGCTACTAAAGCAATTCCGCACCCGCCGGGCTTTGCTTCCCGATTTCGC
Source organism: uncultured Planctomycetaceae bacterium (assembly GCA_903898975.1). Taxonomy (GTDB): domain Bacteria; phylum Planctomycetota; class Planctomycetia; order Planctomycetales; family Planctomycetaceae; genus UBA10511. The sequence goes on along the minus strand of CAIUHT010000164.1, from coordinate 8,168 downwards.
GAAGCCTCGATCGCCAACCAGGCCGGTCGATAAATGTTCCGGCCCTCGACGTGATTGCCGGAGCTGCCAACACGCCTGGCCCGGTCTGCCTGACAGTGCATCAATAGCGTGCGTGACCAAGTCGATACGGGCAACGAAGCGGGTGATTCGAAAGGGCGGTCCCCTCTCGAGCCTTCTCTCACGACTTCGGTCCATCTTTCGCGGTGAGGCAGCGTGCTGATCCTGCGGGAGTGCCCTGGAGCATGGGACCGTGCGGCTCGGGAGATGTTGGCTCGGTCCTGTTCGCCTTGAGCATGGCCCGCTGCGGTGGGCCCTGGCCCTGATCGCTCTGTCGCGGTCAGCTTACCCCAGTTCTCCTCGTCGAGGGGCCTCCGGTCAAACCGCGATTTGGCCCATTTTGATGGGCACTTCTGGGAGCTTCCACGTCGACACCTGCGGGTGCTGTCGCCGAAGCCGCGACCGGTTCGGTGGTGAACTCTCTGCGAAACAACCTCCCGGTGGCCGGCAGGACCGGCCGTGAACCCGGCGCCGCACCACGATCGGTTTCGCAGGGCGATCATCCCCGGACTGCCGCCGGCCTGCGGTCCGTTACGGCCTCCACGGTGCCGCCAGCCCACGCGCCTTTCGCCAGCGCACCCGTTTGACCCGCGCCACTTCCTCCGCGGTATAGAAACAAAAAATCCCTGTCAGCCGCGAGCCACTGCATCTCGCCAGCTGACAGGGATTGTGTTGAGTCTCAGCGGGAGCAATCAACTCCCACCGGGAATCACTTCGCCGACCACCGCCAGGCGGTCATGGCTCCCCGTTCCCGCACGAACACCTCTTCGCCGCAGACGGCGAGGTGGGCCCAGCAATCCTGCTCGCTGATCTCCCGCCGGTCGAGTTCCTCGTACTTCTCGGGATTCGCCTTGAAGAGCACCAGCTCCCCCCGCTCGTCGAGGGCCAGGATCTTGTCGCCATTGGCCACAAAGCTCATGTACTTGCCGAACGGGGTCGTGGTCCAGGTCGACTGGCCCGTCCCCAGGTCAATGCAGGTGAGCCGCTGGTTCCGCAAGTGCAGGTACGCATGCTTCCCCACAATCACCGGGGTCGACATGTAGCCTTCCACCTTGTTGGTCCAGGCGGTTTCGACCTTACCCTGACCCTCACCCCGGCTCGGCTTGTAGAAGAAGCTCTTCCCACCGTAGCTGCTGGTGAAGACCCCGTCGTTGTAAACGAGCGGGGTCAGGATGTTCATCCCGCGAAACGCCGGGACTTCCTGCTGCCACTGCACGGCTCCCGACCCGGGATCGACCCCGGCGAGGGTGGTGCGGGTCTGGACGAGGAGCTGTTCGGTCCCACCCAACTGAGCGAGGCTGGGTGAGCTGAACGCGCTGCCATTCATTCCCCCGTCGTCTGTCAGCGTGCGCCAGATGGTCTCACCCGTGGTCTTGTTCAGCTTGAGGCAGGAACTTCCCGCCTGCACGTAAATCGCGTCGCCCGACACGAGGGGCGAGCAGACGAACCCAAAGGCGGGCAGCGAGCTCTTGTAACGCTTGGTGAAATCGACCCGCCAGCGTTCGGCCCCCGTCTGGGCATCAAGACAGACCAGCACGTCGCGGATTCCCCCGACGTAGAGCGAATCGCCATCAAACGCCGGGGTCGAGCGGATCCAGTCGCCGTTCGACTTGGCGAAAAACGGCACATTCATCGCCCCCGCCCACCGCTGCTCCCACAGCACCTTCCCCGTTTCGCGATCGAGCGCCCGGACGATCTCTTCCTTCTCTTTGAAGGTCTCGGTCACGAACACCCGGTCGGCGGAGACAATCGGGCCGGAATAGCTCGGCCCCAGCGGGACGCGCCAGGTCTGGACCAGATTGTCCCCCCCCAGCTTGTCGGGCCACGTCGAGCCCCCCGGAATCTGCCCGTCCCGGGTCGGCCCTCGCCACTGCGGCCAAGTCGCCACGGAAGAACGCTCTGCGGCAGGAACTACCCCCCAGCCAGCCAGAATCACTGTACAGCAGACCACGCAGCCCCAAGCGGTAAGGCGCATCGGAATTCCTCTCGAAAGCGGGAACGGACTCTTAATTCTTAGAATGCCAGTCAAGGGCGCGGGCCCCGCTCCGGTTTTTTCCGAATCGTGAAATCCGAACCTTGGCAGCCCCGATTTCGGTGCACCAGCCCACTCGTCACTGCGTTCAATTGATTGGTGGGCGGGATGAGTGGTTCACCCCCCCACACTGGTTGTTCTCCTCTTGGTGAGGTTCCAGAGCATCATGAACGTCCACATCCATCACTCGCGTCGGATTCCCGGAGACCACCTGGAGGAGCGGGTTGCCCGCAGTCTCCATGCGGCGGTTGATCGCTTCGACCAGCATGTCGAAGAGATCCGCCTCTGGCTGGACGACGTCAACGGTCCCAAAGGGGGGCTCGGCCTGAGTGGCAAGATCGTGGTCCAGATCCGGGGTTTGCCGGATCTCGTCCTCTCCGAGGTCGACCAGTCGCTCGACGCGCTGCTCGCGCGACTCTCCGACCGCTTGGGAAACGCGCTCGCCCGCAAACTCCGGCGACGACGTGACTCCCGCCGACATGGAGCGATGGGCTTCGTCCCAATTGCCTCGTGACCAATTGCCTCGTGACCAGTTGCCTCGTGACCAATTGCCTCGTGACCAGTTGCCTCGTGACCAGTTGCCTCGTGACCGGTCGCCTCCTGTCCTGTCGTTCGGTCCCACTCCCTTTCCACCCCGCGCGAGGACCTGCTCTCTCCTCCGGGTGACGCCCCTTCGTGCCCACCCGGGTTCTGGTCGCTGACAGTCCCCTCACTCCTCCAGACCGCGGCTTGCGGACCCCTCCCGGTCCGCGACCGCGGTCTGAGTTTTTCTGCCCACCCCAACTCCTCTGACGGGGCTCTCTTGCCGAGAACTTCCCCACGCGAGTCCCCCACACAACTCCCCCCAGCCCCCCGCGTCACACCACTCACGCCGGGGGGACGATTGTGTTCAATCCCTGAGGGTTCCATAATCGGCGACGTCGGAGATCGGTGGCGCCCGGTCCGCGGACGAATGGTGGCCTGGGGCCCCTCTTCGCCGCCAGTTCCCCGGGGCCGATTCCCGCACTTCGCTGAGGTACGCTCATGCCGGGTCTGGTCCGTTGGAGTTTGTCCGGGGTTCTGCTGTGTCTCTTTGGCTGGGGACTCGTCAGCCTGGCGGTCCCCCCGCAGTCGGCCTGCGCCGCCGATGATCTGCAGTCGGGGTTCTTCACACCCGAGAAAGCCGCATCCGACCCCGACTTCGCCCTACAGGGGGAATACACCGGTGAAAACCTCGGTGTGCAGGTGGTGGCGCAAGGAGCCGGAAAGTTCCTGGTGGTGACCTACCGCGGCGGCCTGCCCGGCGCCGGCTGGAATGGGACCCAGAAACAGGATTCCGACGAAGACGCCGCGGGCGTCCGCAAGGAAATCGCCGACCTCAAGCTCAAGAAGGTCGAACGCCGCAGCCCGACACTGGGGCTCAAGCCCCCGGCCAAGGCGGTTGTCCTCTTTGATGGCACCGAGGCGACCTTTAAGAAGCACTGGAAAGAGGGAGCCCGCACTTCGCAGGGGCTGCTCGAGCAGGGAGCCACCAGCGTCGAGACCTTCCAGGACTTCACCATCCACCTCGAGTTTCGCCTCCCTTACATGCCCGCCGCCCGTGGCCAGGGCCGGGGCAACAGTGGCCTGTACTACCAGGGTCGGTACGAGACCCAGATGCTCGACTCGTTTGGCCTCGAGGGGAAAGACAACGAGTGCGGCGGACTGTACTCCATCCGCCAGCCCGACTTGAACATGTGCCTGCCCCCGCTGGTGTGGCAGACCTACGACGCCGACTTCACCGCCGCCCGTTACGATGACGCCGGCAAAAAGGTCGCCAACGCCAGCATCACCGTCAAACTGAATGGCGTGGTGGTTCACGAAGAGGTCGAACTCCCCCGCATCACGACCGCCGCCCCCAACCAGGAAGGCCCGAACCCCGGACCGATTTACCTGCAGGACCACGGCAACCCCATCCGCTATCGCAACATTTGGGTCCTCCCCCGCGACCTGGCCGCCGAGGCCCGCCACCCGGTGGTCCCCCGCGTTCGAGCGGCTGGTTGGCCAGGCCGGTGGTGATCCACTCGAGCCAGGCCGGCACCTGCTGAATGAACTGAGCTGCACCGCCTGCCACACCGCCGGGGAAGAACTGGCCCGCACCCTCATACCCCGCCCCGGTCCTGTGCTGACGCAGATTGGTCTGCGGGCCCGCCCCGAGTGGCTCGTGAAGTTCCTCTCCGACCCACATGGCACCAAGCCCGGGACCGCCATGCCCGACCTGCTCCGCTCGCTCCCGGAGCAGTCCCGCAACCAGACCGCCCTGGCGCTGGCCCACTTCCTGGCCTCCACCGGCACTCCCCCCGAGCGGGGCTCCGATGCCCAGGCCACCGACCGTGGCCGCGGCCTGTACCACTCGCTCGGCTGCGTCGCCTGCCACGCCCCGCGCGAAGGGGCGACCGTGCCCGCCGCGACCGCTGTCCCGCTGGGCAACCTGACCGCCAAGTACACCATTCCCAGTCTCGCCACTTTCCTCGAAAACCCACACCAGGCCCGCCCGTCGGGCCGCATGCCCCGGCTGACCAACAACCCGCAAGAGGCCAGCGACCTGGCCCATTACCTCATCGGCCCGGTTGAGGTTCGCCCCAAAAACCCCAACTTCAAGTACGCCGTTTACCATGGCGAGTTCCCCCGCGTTCCCGACTTCTCGAAGCTCAAGCCGGTGAAGCAGGGGGAAAGTGGCGGCTTCCAACTCGAGGTCGCCGGTCGGGGGAACAACTACGCCATCCGCTTTGAAGGTTTCTTCAAGGTCGATCGCGCCGGCGAGTACACGTTCCACCTCAGCTCCGATGATGGCAGCCTGCTGTTTATCGACGATCGCAAGGTCGCCGACAGCGATGGCGTTCATCCGCCCGTGACCAACTCGGGCAAAGTCCGGCTTGAACCAGGTCTGCACCCCCTGCGGGTCGAATTCGCGCAGGTCGGCGGTGGGGCTGAACTGTCGCTGGAATACGAAGGTCCGGGAATCGGTCGGCAAGATGCCAACTCGGCCATCTTTCTGACGCCGCAGGGCGCCCCGCCCAAGCCCCCCTCGACCGAACCCCCGGCGTTTGAGCTGAACCCGCAACTGGCGCAGCAGGGCCGGGAGTTGTTCCAGTCGGTTGGTTGTGCCGCCTGCCACGAGTTCGAGACCGGTGGCAAGAAACTCGCCAGCCAGGCGCAGGCACCGGCGCTCGAGAAGTGCCAGCCCGGCCGGGGCTGCCTGGCCCCCAACCCCGCCCCGTACGAGGCTGGGCGGGCCCCGATCCCGGCGTGGGATCTGTCCGATCGGCAGTCAATGGCCCTTGCGGGACTCTGGGCGAACGGAGCTCCCGCCGCCCCGCCGCAGGCCCAGTCCGACGCCGCGGTCATGGACCGCACGCTGCTGGCCTACGGGTGTGTCGCCTGCCACGCACGGGGCCGTTTCACCGGACCCGATCGGGCCCACAATCCCCTGTTCAAGACCAGCATTCCCGAAATGGGCGATGAAGGCCGGCTCCCTCCGCCGCTCGATGGTGTGGGAGACAAGCTGAACGATGGCTGGCTGGCCCAGGTTCTGAAGGAAGGGGCGAAAGACCGTCCCTACATGCTGACCCGCATGCCCCGCTACGCCGTGGAGCCAGTCTCGGCCCTCGCCGCGCGGTTCATCGCGACCGACCGGGCTCCCGAGAGTCCCGCGGTCCCGTTGCCGGAAAGTGAGATCCGCGCCAAGGCGGTGGGCCGGCACCTGGTGGGCGACAAGGCCCTGGGGTGCATCAAGTGCCACACCTTCGGCCCGCACGCGACGCCGGGCATCCGCGCGCTCGACCTCCAGACCATGACTCGCCGGGTCCGCGAAGACTGGTTCCATCGCTACATGCTCGACCCCCCGCGGTTCCGCCCGGGAACGCGCATGCCGACCGGCTTCCCCGACGGGAAGGCGACCATTCGCGATGTCTACGAGGGAGTCCCCGCCCGGCAACTGGCGGCGATCTGGTCTTACCTCAAGGACGCCGACCGGGCCGCGCTCCCCGAGGGGCTGGGTGGCAGCGTGATTGAGCTGCGCCCCGATGAGCGGCCCGTCATCTATCGCAACTTCATCGAGGGGCTGAGCCCGCGCGGGATCGCCGTCGGCTATCCCGAAAAGGCCAACATCGCCTGGGATGCCAACCGCTTCAGCCTGACCCTGCTGTGGCATGGGCGGTTCATCGACGCGGCCAAGCACTGGGAAGGTCGCGGCCCGGGCTTCCAGGGCCCCTTGGGCGACCACCTCATCCGCCTGGAAGAGACGGTCCCCCTCGCCTTCCTTGAGGCGGCCGACGCCAACTGGCCGGCGACTCCGCCCAAAGAACAGGGATGGCAGTTCAATGGCTACCGACTCGATCGCGAGGGACGACCACACTTCCTGGCGCAGCATCCCCGCCTGCGGGTGGACGACTTCCCCGAGCCCTTCAAGGGGCAGTCCGACACGGGGGTGCGTCGCCAACTGCAGCTCGAAGCGACCGGTCCCACCGAGGGACTGTGGTTCCGTGCCGCGGTCGGGCAGATTGAACCCCAGCCCGATGGCTCGTTCCTCGTCAACGGTCTGTACCGGGTGAAACTCCCGGGCAGTGAGCCGGTCCTGCGCGAGTCGCAAGGCAAACGCGAACTGCTGGTGCAGCCCCGCTTCACCGGGAACAAGGCCCGCCTCGTCCAGGAGATCGACTGGTGAGCGCAACCTCTCTCCGCTCGATTTTTTCGGCCTGCGGGACCCGGCTCTCGCAACTCGCCGGCCATTCGTTACAGCAACCCCTGACCCCGCTCTCCCCCGCCTCGCGGTCTGACCGCCAACCTGTTTCCCGGGTGACCCGCATGCGCACGTTCTCGCTGGCTTCGTTCCTCGCGCTCTCGTGCGCCGCTGTCGCCCTGGGCCTGTTGGGCTCAACCGCCCGAGCCGAGGAGAAGGCCCCGGTCGAGGCCGACTTCTACCCCATCACCACCTTCCAGATTCCCGAGGGGGTGGTGCTCGAGGCCTCGGCCTTCCAGCTGCTCCCCGATGGTCGACTGGCCATCGCCTCCCGTCGCGGGGAAATCTGGCTGGTCACCGACCCGTTCGCCAAGGAAGTGACCGCGAAGCAGTTCCATCGGTTCGCGCATGGTTTGCACGAGGTGCTCAGCCTCGCCGAGAAAGATGGCTGGCTGTACGTGGTACAGCGGAGCGACGTTTCGCGCATCCGCGACACCGACGACGACGGTCTCGCCGACCTGTTCGAAGTGGTCAACGACGAATGGGAAATCTCGGGCGATTACCACGAGTACGCGTTCGGTTCGAAGTTCGACCGCGAGGGGAACCTGTGGGTCGTGCTGTGCCTGACTGGTTCGTTCAGCAGTGATGTCAAATTCCGCGGCTGGTGCGTGCGCATCACCCCGGAAGGCAAACTGATCCCCACGACCTCGGGAATCCGTTCTCCCGGGGGGATTGGAGCCAACCTCGCCGGCGAAATCTTCTACACCGACAACCAGGGCCCCTGGAACGGGACCTGCGGGCTCAAGCACCTCTCCCCCGGCAAATTCGTGGGGCACCCCGGCGGGTTCAAGTGGTACAGCCTGGCGGAACCGTTCATTGGGAAGGCCCCGCAGGAACCCCAGAGCGGCAGTCGCTTCCTGACGGAAGCCCGCAAGATTCCCGAGTACGAACCTCCCGCCGTGCTGTTCCCGTATGGCAAGATGGGGCAGTCTGCCGCGGGCGTGGCCTGCGACGCGTCGGCGGGCAAGTTCGGTCCCTTCGCCGGTCAGTTGTTTGTCGCCGACCAGACCTTCAGCACCATCATGCGGGTGGACCTCGAAGTGGTCGATGGCCACTACCAGGGTGCCTGTTTCCCCTTCCGCGAAGGCTTTGGCTCGGGCTCGCTGGGTGTCGAGATGACGCCCTCGGGGCAGTTGTTCGTGGGGGGCACCAATCGCGGCTGGGGATCGCGGGGCAACAAGCCGTTCGCTGTGGAACGCGTGGACTGGACCGGCAAGATCCCGTTCGAGATCCAGACCATGCGGGCCCGGCCCGATGGCTTTGAACTCGCCTTCACCGAGCCGGTCGACACCCAGAAGGCGGGCGATCCCGCGTCGTACG
>CAIUHT010000163.1 GCA_903898975.1 uncultured Planctomycetaceae bacterium | reverse complement strand
TCGCCCCCTGGCGCCCGGCCAGCTTCAACGTCCGGCGAACGGCCAGCGTCAGCTGGCTGGTGTAACCGCGCCCCGCGCACAAACGGCTATCCCCGCCCAAGCGTTAAGCGTGCCAACGCTCCGAACAATATCGACCCCCAACGGCACCTCCCCCCCGGGGGGAAGGCACCCAACGTCCGGCGAACGACTTTCGCGCAATCCGCAATCCCGGCATCAGCATCACAACCGGCGTCCCAACCTGGAGTACGGCGCTTCCGCCGTCTTCCCATGCGGCCGGAGCCAGCCCACGCTCCGAAGTCCCACTCTCCCGCACAAATCGACGTGCCCGCACAGGCATCCCGGCAACGCGAGGCGCACCACACGCCAGCGCCCGTCCCCCGCGACACCACTCGCCCAACCCTCCCCCCGACAAAGCCTCTCAATCAAACGACAACCGGGTCGGGGCCAACTCGGCATACTCAATTCCCGTTTCCGCCTGCAGCCACGCAACCAGCCCGGCCCCCTCGCTGGGGTTCGCCGCTTCGGCCAGATAGATCCGCCGCAGGTTGACGTCACTGTCCAGCCTAGGGAAGGCGCGCCGCGCGTTCCGGCCACCGTGCGCTTCGACAGCCGCCAGCACTGCCGTTCGCCGGGCAGCGCTGCAGCGACCGCGAAACTTGAAGTGCACCAAGGTCATGGCCGAACACCCGAGGCGTCACCGTGGAAACTCACAAATCGTCTCGATCCAGTCTACGAATCGGCCGCGTTCAAGAACAACAACCCGCCCGCCGGTCTCGCGCCAGTCAGGGTCACTGCAGCAGACGCTCGAGGTCAAGCAGGCCGTATCCCAGCTCATCCGTCCGTCCCGTCTTCGGCATGCCGGGCAACCGCCTTGCGCTTTTGACCAATCGGTCGCGCACCTGCTCGGGGGTCAGATCGGCGTGCTTCGCCAACAGCAGGGCGACCGCCGCTGACACGTGAGGGGCAGCCATCGAAGTGCCATTGAGTGCGGCGTAGTGGGTCTGGGTGGTTCGGAAATGAGGCTTTCGCGGCACGGTGGAGACCACCCCCACGCCCGGAGCCACCAGCGCGACATGCGGACCGGTGCACGAAAAGGCGCCCCGCGCCCCCGCCGCATCGACGGCACCAACCGCGATCACCGTGGGATACGCCGCCGGATAGACCGTGGGGTTCCCCTCCGTGAAATGATTCCCAGCCGCCGCCACGACCACCTTGTTTGCTGCCGCAAGCGACTCCACGGCATCTCGAAAAGCCTGGCTCTTTTCGCCCGTGGAAAAGCTCATGTTCACGACCCGAATCATTGGAATTTCGAGGCAGCGTTGAATGGCTTCCAGGACGATCGTGAATTCTCCCCCTCCGATCGATGGGTGGTCCCGCATAATCTTGAAGGCAAAGATTGGGCATTGAACAATGCCCGTCGCTCCCGCGCGAGTATTCACGTCAGCCGCGACAACTCCGGCCACGTGAGTGCCATGCCCGTCATGATCGTCGGGGCTCGAGTGGAAATGCTCGTAGGCCAAATTCGTCCCCCGAAAGTCGGGATGATGCCGGTCAAGTCCCGAATCAAGAACGGCGACTCCGACCTCGCTGGCATCTGGACGATTCGCCTGGAACCACCGAATGGCCCGCAGGCCCCATTGCACGTTGGACGTCGGATCGACGGTTGACGATTGGGCAGCCGCTGCCCCGTCGAACCACACGGTGGGAATTCGCTCGACGTACTGGAACCGTGGGTCCTTGTTCAGCTTTCGGATGAGCGCCGGGGTGAGAGCCCGCTCATCGAGGCGGGCGTGAAAGATGCCAGCCAGGCGGGGGGTCACGGCCGAGTCCGGGTCGACCAACCCAGCCGGGCCGCTCGGACTGCGGCGTGCGGGACGCAATCCGCTCCGGGTCCGGGACCGCTGAAAGAGCGGTGTGACGGACTGGAGTTCCAGGCCGGCGTTGCGCTGCAGGAACGAGAGGACATCGGACAGGTCACCGGGCCGAGGGTCAGGGTTTCGTCGAGCGGGAGACAGACCCCGAGTTCCAGAAGGCCGCGTCGCCTGGTCCTGGCGAAGTTTGAAAATCAGCTCCCCCGGTTCGTATTTCGGTCGCTCCGACCAAACAGTTCCGGGTTTGTG
>CAIUHT010000162.1 GCA_903898975.1 uncultured Planctomycetaceae bacterium | reverse complement strand
TCCCGTTCTCCTGCACTTCCTGGCTCTCCCCTGCCCCGCACTCCCGCTTTCGGATTCAGACCATGCCGCTCTGCCACCACCTGGTGCCTGCTCTGTCTCACTGGTTGTCTGTTGGTGTGGTCATTCTGGCCGGGGTGCTGAGGACTCTGCCGGCCGAGGCAGGGCCTCTCAAGGCCGGGGTGGGCAAGGTCGACGTCTCCCGGGCAGATGCCGGCCCCTGCAAGCCCCCCCTCTATGTTCGCACGCTCGCGGTCTCCGATGGCGAAACCACCGTGGTGCTGGCGTCGATCGACGCGGTGTCGATCGGCCAGATCGGTCATATCGGGAACCAGTACCTGGCACGGGTTCGTCAGCGGCTGAAGGACGAACTGGGCCTCGATCCATCCCGGTTCGCCATCAACGCGAGCCACTGTCACGGCGTGGTCTGTGGCGATGTCGAAGAGCGGACGGTTGAGGCGGTCAGGCAGGCCCTCGCCAGGCTCGAACCGGTGACCGTGGGGACCGCTGTCGGGCATGAAGACCGCATCATGGAGAATCGCCGAATTCGCCTGAAAAACGGCCGCGAGGCCGATGTCCGCCACGCCTACTCGATGCCCGCCGAGGAGGCGGTCGCCGGGGTTGGACCGGTCGACCCGCAGATCGGCGTTCTCCGCGTGGACCGCGTGGATGGTCGCCCGCTCGCGGTGGTTTACAATTTCGCCGTCCATCCCATCCTGGGGGTCCCCTCGGGGAGCAACACTGCCGACCTGACCGGTTTTTCGTCCCAGGTCATCGAAGAGGTGCTCGGGAACGACGCCGTGGCACTCTTTGTGCAGGGCTGCGGTGGCGACATCAACCCGGTGACATATAAAGATCCGGCTCGTCCCCGAGACGCCGAACCGCTTGGCAATCTGCTCGCCCTCTCCACGCTCAAGGCGTGGCGCCAGGTTCGCCCCGAAGCGAACCCGCAACTCAAACAGTTTGGCGTGCCCCTGGAGCTGCCCCGGGCCGATCTCGCCGACCGGATCGAAGCCCAGGAGGCTGAATTGCAGCGGCTGCTCAAGACCCTGCGGGGCACCACGCTCAACCTGAAGACATTTCTGCCCCTCGTCATGAGGTACCGGCTCGATCCCGATTTCCCCTCGCAGTATTCGCCCGCTTACCTGCAGGAACGCGTCCTCGGGCGCCCCGACCTCGACGCCCTCGATGTCAGCAATCGCGCGGCAATGGAGGCCTATGTGCAGAACATCCAGACCATGGAGGAAATGACACGGGTGCAGACGAACCTGGCCCTGCTGCGAATGCACCACGCACAGAATGTCGAGGCGGGTAAGCGGACGCTCGACGTCGAACTCACCGCCCTGCGAATCGGGGAATTTCGCCTGCTCACCTTTCCCGGTGAGCTGACCGTCCGCATCGGTTTGAATCTCAAGGACAAGGCCCCGCACAAACCGACGTTCATCGCCGGCTACACCAACGGCTACATCTACTACGCCCCCACCGCCGAGCAGTTGTTGAATGTCGGCAATGCCCAGGAAGACAGCGACTGCCTGCTGGCTCCCGAGTGGCAGGAGATCTTCGAAAACAAGGCGGTCGAAATG
>CAIUHT010000161.1 GCA_903898975.1 uncultured Planctomycetaceae bacterium | reverse complement strand
GTTTACCTGTCTTGACATCGCATTCAGGGAACCCCCGACCTGTCCAGTTGCGGTTCGTGCGTAAGCTAGATGCGTGGTCCCTGAGGTCAACTTGCAGTTCCACCCGGTCGGTGGCTCGCCTCGCGTGGACCTGTGTTGTTCCCCACTTGAAAAGTGAAGGTGATTTGATGGCGACTACGGCAGTGACCAAGGTTTTACTGGTGGACGACCACCCGATTCTCCGGACCGGCATGCGAGCGTTGCTCGAAGGGACCGGAGATTTCCGCATCTGTGGTGAAGCGGCCGATCTCCCCGGGGCCCTGCAGGCGATGCAGACCAGTCGCCCCGACGCGGTGATCGTGGATATCGCCCTGAAAAACGGGGCCAGCGGGCTCGATCTCATCCGCCGCCTCAGGGCCGCCGACCCCCTGATTCCCATCCTTGTCGCCTCGATGTACGAGGAGTCGCTGTACGCCACCCGGGCGCTCGCCGCCGGGGCGCAGGGCTACATCACCAAGCTGCAGGCTCCCGAGAAGATCGTGAGCGCGCTTCGCCAGGTGATGGAAGGCAAGATGTCCGTCAGTGACGAACTGGCCGCAGTGCTGATGTCCCGCGCGGTCAATGGCAAACCGGCCAAGCTCGAGTCGCGCATGGGGGTGCTGTCGAACCGCGAACTCGAAGTCTTCGAGCTGATCGGCCACGGCAACACCACCAGCGAGATCGCCCGCAAGCTCAAGCTGAGCGTCAAGACGATCGAGACCCATCGCCTCCGCATCCGCGAGAAACTGCACCTGGCCGACTCGGCCAAGCTGGTTCGCGAAGCGACCCAGTGGGTGCTCGAAAACCGCCCCAACCCACTGGAAGCGTGCGCTGCCAGCGAATCGCATCTCGCCCCGGTGGGCATGCACGCGACGAACTAGCCACTCCCGGGCCAACTTCCCGCTCAGCTCAGGGCATCCCCGGTGAGGCGGGGGCCGCCACCCCCCAGTCGGTGGCCCCCGCCCCGTCCTGGCTGGCCTTTTCCATGCGCCAATTCCAACAGCCAGTCGCAGCTGTTTCGACGTTTCCCAGCACTCCGTCCACAATCTCGAACGATTCCACTGAGCCCCAGGCTCCGCTGTGGTGCGGGGAACTGTCGCGGCCCAGCGATTGGCATCGACATATTCGCCGTCCATTCCCGTTGGTCGGCCCAACTCGAACGGGCCCTGTGCCATTGACGATGTGAACCAAACCTCTGTCCGCCCAACCTGCTGCCGGTGTCGATCGGACTCACGCTGACAGCAGAGCCCCCCCCGAGGAGACTCCCCACCTCCAGTTCCCGAACGTCAACGCGCCTAACCTGCGGTTCAACTACAATCACTCTCTCTAACCCCAGTGCGTCCGTTTGCACACCGGTTTGAGAGTCAATCCTGTGTCAATACTCACTCAACCTCCCCAGGTCTTTATTCACTCGCACACGCCCCGGCGGCTCTCTGCCAATTCCCTTCCTGCTTCGGCCCCAGCGGGCTGTGATCCCTCGGAAATCCTGGTATATCGTCCGCGCCGCGGCTTGCCGCGATGCCGCCCCCCTGGGTGCAATCATTGACGCGCTGCGGCCTCGCAGTTCGTCGTCTCACCGAGCCGGCATCCTGACCGGTTGCCGACGCCCGTCGGCGACTTGACGCGGCTCCTGCCCGTCCCATTCCCCACCCGCCGCGGCGTTCGCCCCCCTGGGGTGTCGTCTCGCGGAGCCTGGGTCTTCCCAGGCATTGACCACGGCCCCCGGAATGGACGTACGCGTCGGCAGCTCGGACGGGCATCTCGATGACGACACACTCCACCGGCGGACTGGACTCTCTATTTCCACTCCTCCTTCTGGTGGGTTCCCGTTCGCCTGGGGAATCCCCGATTGCGGCTTCAAGAATCGGGCCTGGCCCAGGCTGCCGGCCCAGACTGCCGGTGGCGACGGCAGTCTGACGGCCCACCCCAGGCACAGTGCCTACGAGGGGCGCGGCGCTGAGGGCTTGGCCACCGGGGTGACGGATCCCCCGGACGAGGGAAGGATCGCAGGAACCGGCGCGGGCAGCGCCGTGGGCACCACCGCCGGGCTGGCGGGTTGGCTCGAGGCACTGGTGGGAGTTGGAACCGCCGCTGGCGGTGTCGTTGGCAACGGGACATCGCAGTCGTGCACCGTCTCGGCTGCCGCCCGCTCCATCGGCTTGCGACAACAGACCGGAACCGGTTCGTTTGGTTCCCGACAACAAATCGCCCCACATGAGAGGCAGTGATAGATGAATCGATTGTGTGTCTTCGACATGATCTTTGCTCGTTCCCAGGTCCGGCCCAGCGCCGCGCACCCGCGGCTTTATGAAAACGCCACCGCCCGTCAGACCGGGGGGGCCGAGCCCCGGCTCACGGGCGGTGGACAACAACGCAGCTCAACGGACCTTGGCCTGGGGGCCAACGCGGGGCCCCTCATCCAGCACCGCTCGCCCCCGACCGACGTCTCAGCCCTTGACCTTGATCTTGCGGGTCCGGGCGGTTTCCGCCTTGGGCATCCGCACCGTCAGCACGCCATTCACGCACTCTGCCGTGATCTGGTCCTCCTTGATGGGCATGGGCAACCCCAGTTCCCGCTGGAAGGCACCACTCCGGCGTTCCACCCGATGCCACGTCCGGCCGTTCTCGGACTGTTCCTCCTTGTGCTGTCCCGAGATGCGGATCACATCGCCGGTGCACTCGATCGAGATCTCCTCGGCCTTGTATCCGGGGGCATCCAGTCGAATCTGCACGGCGTCTTCGGTCTCAGACACATCGCAGGGGGGAGTGACCAGGACCGTCGGGCCATCTCCATTCCAGTCGGCCCGCAGGCGGGTCATCAGGTTCTCCATCTCCTGCTGGAACGAAAACAGCGGGTCTCGCGACAGAAACGGGCGGAACGGGCTCGCCAACCGGGTCGACAACGCACTGGGCATCGAACACTCCTTGAGCAAACAGAGAAACAACAGGTCAGACACACACGCCCCACTCCCCCCCTAGGGTCGGGGGCCGGGGCCCACTGCGGAACGAACCGGAGTGATTCCCTCCTCCGCCAGTGGCTCGGGGTACGCTTCCTCCTGGGGGGGAAAGCTCGCCGAACGGGTCGAGATCGGGCTGCGGCCACTCGCCCGAGAGCGAAGCCCGCTCCAGCTGCGCTCCCACCGTGTCGAGCTGGTGGGCCAGGTCGGCCAACCGCACGGGCTTCCGCAGCCACCCCGCGACGGGGGGCAGGTCGCTGGCCTGCGCGTGGCCATTCCCCGCCGACCGGCTGGCCCGGGAGGAATGCCCATTCCCCGAGGGGAGATCGGTGGCCATCAGGATCAGCGGGATCTGCGTCAGGGCCGCATCCTCCCGCATGAGGGCCCGCACTCCATCGCTGCCGCCCCACAGCAGGTCCCGCTCAAGCAGCACCACATCGGGCTGAAACTCGCGGAGCAACTGCACTGTCCCCAGCCCATCGCTCGCCGTTTCGGGCTCATGCCCGTTCCCCCGCAGAAAGACCTGCAACAGTCGCAGCAACTGCGGATCGCCATCGGCCACCAAGATTCGCATCTCAACCTCCTGAATGACGGGCCCGGTCGCCCGTGGACTTCCCGTCCGCGGATCTTTGCGGGGGGACATCCCGCCCCGCGTTCCGCCGCGGACACCGCCACGCCGCCACACAAACCCAAAGGGACCCACCGGATTTCCACCGGACTGCCCGCATTCTTCGCCCGCTGGTTTCCGGCGAGAATCCGGGAATCCCCACAACTCAATATGGTGGATTCCACTATGCCCCCCGCTGCACGTCACCGGTACTATTTTTCTCGGATGCTTGGGGTGACACAGCCCGGTGCGGGGCTCGTCAGACCGGGATCATTCAGCCGACACAGGCTGGCCCTCACGGGGCCCCCCTCGCCGTCCTGACGTCCCTGTCCACTGCCCACCCGGCCTGTTGCCTCCCACCGCGCTCACCGCGGTTCCCCCCTCGTAGACGGTTCCGTTCCGTCAGCCCCCAGCACCCCCCCCTGCTCTCATGCCCGCCCACTCAGCACAAATCCAGCTCGGCGACCGACCTCCCCGATCGCGGATCGGCACACCCGATGCCACCGCCGCTGATCCCGCGGCTCCCGCGACCGCCCCGGCACAGCCTGAGGCGGCCCCGTTCACCCCCGTCCCGGCGGTCACCTCGACCGATGTGGTCTACCACCTCGCGCTGCACCAGGGAGAACTGGTGCAACTCGACTGCCAGGGTGACCCGCGGCCCCTCACCGGGCTGTCGGCTCAAGAGCTGCTGCTCAGCCCCCCGTTGCTGCTCGCGGGGCTCCCCAAGCTCGAACGCCAGCGGCTGCTCGAGCAGATTCTGCTGGTGCTCCGCCAGGGACGCCCCTGCACCATCGAACACCGCCTCTTCACTCCCCAGGGGGAACTCCGCTGGGTCGCCAACACCATTCTGCCCCTCGGCCAGCCCAGCCCCAACCTGCTGCTGGGTCGGGGCGTGCTCCGCGACATTGGTGACCGCCGGCTCATGCTCGCCGCCCTCGCTGATGCCGAAGATCGACTGCAGGTGCTGCTCGACAGTTCCAGCTCGGCCATCCTGCTGCTCACCGCCGATGGGCGGGTGGTGGAGGTAAACCGCACGGCGGCCCAGATGTTTGCCTGCCAGTCGCTCACGCTGCTGGGCTGGTCACTCACCGACCTGCTGACCGAAGCCGCGCTGGAACGCATTCCGAAGTCGCCCACTCCCGACGCCACGGCACATCCCTGGCTGCGGGGCTGCGAACACGTGGAGATCGAGGCGCTGCGTCCGAATGGCGAGATCTTTCCCGCCGAACTCTCGATCACCCCCATTCCCGAGCAACGCCTCTGGTCGGTCGCGCTGACCGACATTTCCGAACGTCGGGCGCTGCAGGCCCACGTGCTGGAAACGGCGGCCCACGAGCAGCGGCGATTGGGCCAAGAGCTGCACGATGGCGTGGGCCAGGAAGTGACCGGGCTGTCGCTGATGGCCGCCGCGCTGTGCGACATGCTGAGTGGCGATCCCGGCCAGACCGCGGCTTCGCCCGAGCAGTGGGAACGGATCTGCGACATCTCCCGCCTGATTTCGCACCGCCTGCAAGACGCGGGACGACACCTCCGCGACCTGGCCCATGGCATCATGCCGGTCCCCATTGACCCGCTGGGCTTCCACGCGGCACTGGCGGAACTGGCGGCGGTCCTGAACGTGACGGGAGGGGTGCGCTGTCGAGTCCGGCTGCCTCCCACCGTCCGCCCCCCCACGGCGACTGACGCCACCGAGCTGTACCGCATCATCCAGGAGGCGGTGAACAACGCCCTGCGGCATGGCCAGGCGACCCGCATCGACATTGTGGGCGAAGCGACATCCCGCTTGTTCCGGATCCGCGTGGATGACAACGGCGATGGTCTGCCCGATGGGGGCGAACACCACCCCGGGGGCTTTGGCTATCAGATCATGCAGTACCGAGCGGCCGCCATGGGGGGCGCGGTGTGGTGGAAAAACCGCCCGGGTGGTGGCACCCGTGTTGTCTGCGAACTACGTCATGGATTGGAGGAACGCTCGGGTGGGGACGCCCAAACGGCATACGATTCTACTGGTCGATGACCACCCGCTGGTCCGCGAGGGCTTGGCGCTGCGGATTTCTCTCGAGGCCGATCTGCAGGTCTGCGGCGAGGCCGCAGGCCCTGCCGAAGCCCTGCAGGCGATCGAACGCCTGCAGCCCGACCTCGTGCTGGTCGACCTGTCACTCAAAGGGGGGCATGGCATCGAGCTGATTTTGGGCGTGAAGAAACGCTATCCCAAGATCCGCCTGCTGGTGCTGTCGGGCTTCCCGGAGGCGCTGTACGCCGAACGAAGTCTGCGCGCTGGTGCCGATGGGTATCTCAACAAGCAGGAATCGACCGATCGCCTGCTGATCGCGATTCGCAGCGTGCTGGCGGGCCGGCGCTATTTAAGCACCGAACTGGAGCGCCGCCTCGCCGACCTGGCGCTGGGGCGGCCCAGCGAGCCCGATTCGACCACCAGTCGGCTGAGTGACCGCGAGATCGAGATCTTCCGGTTGATTGGGCAGGGGCTCTCGACGAAGGCAATCGCCGAGTCGCTGTACCTGAGCCCGCACACCATCGACACGCACCGCGAGAACATCAAGCGGAAGCTGGGCCTGGCGAACGCCGCCGAGCTGATCCGAGCCGCGGTGCAGTATGTGCTGGAGCATGGGTGAGCCCCCAAGCGACCGTTGCCCAAGTGGTGTTCGAGGGGGAACGCCGCACCGGCGATCGATGATCGCCCCTTGGTTGCGTGCCATATGCCCGGCTGTGCCGACCGTCACATGGGACGGTGACTATGCTGGCAACAACCCAACCTGATGACTCCCAGCGGTCACACCTGCGAAGCCGCTCAGCCCCAGCCAGGCAACTGTGGTGATCGGAGTGAGCGTGCTGGCAGCCGCAATCTCTCTCGCGGGAAGCGCGCAAAGGGACGGCCGAGCCTCATGAAAGGCCCGGCCGTCCCACCAGGTTCAACCGCCCGTTGCCCGGCCTAGGACAACGATTTCGCACCACCCGCGCGTTCAGCCAAGGCTACACCGGCTGACCACGGCGCTGGCGACGCACCTGCTGCCAGACCAGTCCGAGCATTCCGAGCCCCCCGAGCGCCCACGTTCCCGGCTCGGGTGCGCTCCCGTCCGGGGGGGGGTCCAGTGCCCCGATGAAGGAACTGCGTTGCTCTCCCTCCGGAGTCAGTGGCGCAATCCCCTGGATGTGGGCTGCCATCACGTATAACCCCGGATCGCCATTGTTCGGGTTATTGGATTGCTGCGCCAAAGTCGCAAGAAAGGAAGACGCAAGGAAATCCTTGTCGTTCCAAGTAATCAAGAATCGCACCTGGCTGTCGTTATATACCGCCCCGTATCGGTCCGAATTGTTTTTCGGATGCCAAGACAGTCGCACGTCGTAACCTGTTCCCTG
>CAIUHT010000160.1 GCA_903898975.1 uncultured Planctomycetaceae bacterium | reverse complement strand
GGGCCGCCCCGTTGGCTTCTGCAGGCAGCCCCCCGATGTCTTCCAGCAGCTTGGCGATCCGGCCGGCTGGATCAGCTGTCACCGAGATCGTCTGTGGCGGCAACTCCAGTTGTTCGGTCCCCTGCTGCAGCCGCACCCGCAGTCGATAGTCACCAGCGGGCAATTCGGGTGTTGGCACTGCCACCACCTGACCGAACTCAGTCCACGCCACAGTTGCCGCAATCACTTCGTGATCCCCCTGCCGCAGGGAGACCTCCACTTCACCGTCAGGGTCGGGAGTATCGGACAGCTTGTAGGCCCGATCGAGACGCACCTCGATTTGTGCGGTGCCAAGGGGAATCAATGGCGAAGGGAGGGAGACATTCAACGAATGCCAGACAGGCACAACTGCGGATCCCGTCGCCGGTTCCAGTGCCTGCAACGCCTGGTCGAGGGCCTTCCCCGCCGCAGACTGGTTTCCCGAAAAAAAAGCCGAGACTGCCGCCTGCAGCGGTGCCAGCACACGTCCGCGAGCCTCGGGGGAATCATGCTGCTCCCACGCTGCCTCAAACCGCTGCACGCGTTTTCCCAGCTGGTAGCGCTGGTCCGACGCATTCACCCGGGTCGCGGTCCCGGGCCCCCACAACAGGATCAGCCCGACAATCCAGGCGAACACCAGTCTGTGGCTGTTCAATCCCTGCTGGAACCGACAGCAGGCTCGACCGGGATCAAAGTAGCGAACGGCAGCGGGCATATCTCGCAGCGCACCAGGACGGGGGGATGGTCATCTCAAGGGGCTATCATCCGCCTGCTCACTGGGTTTTTCCAGTCCATCAACTGCCGTTGATCGTTCACGGTGTCCGACGCGTCCCAAGAACCTCTCGCCGCAACCGGAGCGGGGCGGGTTCCACGGGATCGTAATCCGCCTCGATTCGAGACCTTACCGAATCCGGAAGCCGCCGCAGGCTTTCGTCATCCAGGATGGCCTCGGGGGGATTGCGATCGAACAGATCGAGCAGTTCCCGTTCGAGTTCCGCTGGAGTCACGAGCCCCAGAGAGAACTCGTTCAACCACCAGATGCGATAGGCATGCGGCCGGAAGGCCCCCCAGCCTGTGAACCCATCCAGCACCCTTCCCTCGGGGGGAACCTGTTCATTGAGTTGCTCGATCGCAGCCACCTGCGCCGAGTTGGACCAGGCCAACAGGTCCAATTGGCGGCAGATGCCATAGCCGAGGGCGAGGGCGCCTCCCCACGCAAGCCAACGCTCCCTGCGGTCGTTGGCCACCCCCATCCAGCCGAGGCCCCACGCCAACCAGAAGAATCCAATCGTCAACAGCGACATCCCCACCGGATTCTCGCCCGAGAGATGCGGGAACGGTCCGGCTGCCTGTCGCATCCAACCTCGAACCATCCAGGCGAGTTGCGCGACCAGCAGCAGTCCCCCTCCCGCAGCGGCCCAGCGCACCAACCATGTCTGACGATTCTCACGAAGCAGTCCCAGCCCCAATCCGGCAGCCAGGGTCAAAGCGGGAAACCACAGCAGGTAGTACTGCGGAAAGGTCGCCTTCACCACCCCCAGTGAGCCGACACAACCCACCACCGACAACAACAACACCTGTTGGGCGGTATGGAGGCAGGGTGCAATGCCGATCAATTCATGGACTGTGTCGCGTGCGGCACCCGATTTGCCGGCAGACCCGGCCCCGCTGGAGCCCGGGAATCCGGTCTGAGACACCGCAGGCTGGGGACCGATGCCCCCCGCCCACCACCGTTGCCATGCCGGCCAGAGAAGTCCCAGAACGATCGCGACAGCCGACAGCCACCACGTCAACAGGTCCGCGGCGAGTGTCGCCCGCAGAGGAACCGATGTGTCGCTGCGCACCGACCAGCGCATCAGTTGAAATACCGTGGAATCGAGCAGGGCGGCGGCACCTCCCACCCACCAGTACGCCCCCAGCAACAGGCACCACGACACGCCGACCCCGGCCAGCATGATTGCCAACTCCCGCGGCCACCGCACCAGCCGCCGGTGCCAGGTGTTGACGAGCCAGGCAGCCATGCCGAAGACCACGATCGGAACAATTGCCTTCTGGGTGAACAACGTCGCTCCCCCAGCCAACATCGCAAGCCATACTGGCGAGTTTCTCCCGCTGAGGGAAAAGCCTGATGGTTCGCCACTCTCACTCCGCTTCAGAACCTGTTCGAGGACCAGCACGAGCAACAACATCGCGGGCCCATCGGGTCGGAATTCGAACCCCTTGGAAAAGAAGATCGAACTTCCCAGCAACAGTCCCGGGGTCAAACAGGCTCCCACAGACGGCAGCACACTTCGGGCCACCCGTGTCGTGGCGAAGACGGCCAGTGTGGCCAGCAGCCACATCAGCAGTCGCAAGCCCCACAGGGCGGCCAGGTTGGGACCAGTGATCAGCAACACCGGCTGCGCCAGCCAATACAGTGCCGGGGCATGATGCTCGAAAACATCGCGATAGGGAATCTGCCCCAGGAAGAGACAGAACGCCGCATGCAGGTGCTCAAGTTCATCCGGATCAAACCCGCGTCCCAGCAATCGGATCCCCGCCAGGATCCAGACAAACCAGGCCACGCGATTCCAGAGCAGACTCGAGGGGAGCCCATGGCCAGTTTCCGGTGACGATGCCGAGGGTAAACCCTGGAGGGAGGGGATCCTGGCATCACCTGGCTGGCTCGCGTTCCGCACAGCGATGTTTCCCCTCAAAATGGTCCATGGGTCCCGGTGGTGATGACCGAGTCCGTCCAGGTCGCCATTGCCAGGGCCAATCTGGCACCGCGTTCCCCGGCTCGCTCCCGTTGAGATTGATCTCACAGCGGTGACGCCAGGAAATGCCTGCACCCGCCACCTCGATTCGCAAGCCGAACAACCGAGATCACCCGAAATCGGCTCGCTTTCGATTGTGACAGCCGTGAGTGTTCTCATCGACTGTCGTCTGGAACCGCAAAATGGAGGCCGGACCGACCAAACCCTTGACGGGTCTTCCAGAGCGATCAGCCGGCCCGGCGTTCGGCCAGCGTCTCATTGACCATCCGAGGAAGCCAGAGCGGGGTCACACCGCGCTTCTGGAACTGTGAGACGACATGGTCATGACAGGTGACGAAGATCACCTGCTGACCGGCCTGGGCAACTTCCTGCAACAGGTCAATCGCCGCCTCGGTGCGCGGAGCGTCGAAATTCACGAAGACATCGTCCAGCAAGAGCGGCATTTCGATACCCGCCAGCGACAGGCGCGAGATCACCGCGAGCCGCAGGGCGAGATACAGCTGTTCCCGCGCCCCCCGACTGAGATTCTCAACCAACGACGAATGCCCAAGCTGGTCTTCCACCCGCAACTGGCGTTCTCCCAGCGGAGTCCAGATCCGGAGGTACTTCCCACAAGTCAGTCGGGCGAGATAGTCGGAGGCCAGTGCGAGAGTCTCGGGCTGTGTGCGACGTTCGAAGTCACGGCACAGGGTGTCGAGGGTTTCCCCGGCGAGCTTTTCCGCCGCCAGCGATTGAACTTCCTGCTCCAGCCGCTGCTCGACCAACTGCAGGTCGAATCGCAACTCGGCCAGTGTGGGGTCATTCGACCACGCTTCGAATTCGAGGTCGAGCTCGGCCAGTTCGTCCTGCGCCGTGGCCAGTTCCCGCTCCTGCCGTGCCAATTCGGCCTCGACTGCCGAGAGCTCGCCCGGATGCGGCTGCTCGAAGGACGTCTCAAATCGGGCCAGCAGTCCCTGTGCCTCGGGCAGATCCTGGCGCAGCTGCTGGACCGCCGACTCGGCCTGCTCCAGTTCGCGGCGCAACGCGTGCCGTTGCTCGGCCTGTCGAGAGAGTGCCACGAATTCACCGCGGTCCCCGGCCCCCGCCTGAACCCACAGTGCCTGGCGGGCGTCTTCGAGCTGGCGCAGGCGACGACGCAGGCGACGCAGAGAACGACGCACTTTCGACGATTTTTGACGCCAGGCCCGCCGCTCAATCTGGTCTTCCTGCCAGACTGCCAGCAGATCGCACCACTGGTCAATCTGGGCCAGGGCTTCCAGCGTCGTGGGCTGCGGAGGGGGAGCACGCAGCGTCAGGTCGGCGACACTGGTCTCCACCGAACGCCAGAGCTGTTCCAGCGATTCCGCCTGCTGACGGACCTGGTCCGACTGTTCAATCGCCTGACCAACGGTGATCAGCGACTTCCAACCGGCAATCACCTCGGTGACATTCCAGTTCTCGGCCAGTCCCAAGTGCTGCTGCAGTTCGCTCCAGGCACTGCGGGCCTCGAGCCAGCGGGTCCGGTGAACGCGCAACCGTTGCCGCAGGCGATGTTCGGTGGCGGCCAGCCGTTCCTGCTCGTGTTCCAGGGAAGCCAGTTCGTTGAGCCGCGACAATTCCTGGGCCGTCTGGCCAACATCCACAAAACCCTGGGGAGCAGCCTCGGCGGGCAGCAACTGCAACTGGGCACGAACACCCTGCAGTTCGCGTTCGACCTGTTGCCGCCGCTGCGCCGATCCGGCCTTCTGCCGCAGTTGATCCGACTCGTACTGGTTCTTGAGCCCCCAGGCGATTCC
>CAIUHT010000159.1 GCA_903898975.1 uncultured Planctomycetaceae bacterium | reverse complement strand
TGGTTCTGCACCATGTCGCGAAGAACCCCGTAGTGGTCGAGGTAGGCGCCGCGGTTTTCTGCTCCGAGTTGTTCGGCCACGGTAATCTGCACGCTCTTGATGAACGGCGCGCGCCACAGGGGCTCGAAGATCGCGTTGCCAAAGCGCAGCACCATCAGGTTTTGCACCGTCTCCTTGCCCAGGTAGTGGTCGATGCGGTAGATCTGCTCTTCCCGCAACAGCCGACCAAGAGCGGTCCCCAGCTCACGGGCACTCTCCAGGTCGCGCCCGAACGGCTTTTCGAACACGACCCGCAGAATGTCATCACTGCGGCGGGAGGGAATCAGCCCCGCCTGCGAGAGGGCCCCCACGGTCGGAACGAACAGGTCGGGCGTTGTCGCCATGTAGAAGACCCGCGTTCCCCGGACTCCCGCGGCGGCCTCCAACTGCGACAGGGTCTGCCCAAACCGGGGAAAATCGGCCGGGTTCGCCAGGTCGAGCTGGATGTAATGCAACCGCCGGCTGAAGCGGCCCCATTCTTCGTCGGAGATCGGCCCGCTGCGGGAATGCTGGCTGACGTGGGGGCGGATCTCGGCCCGGAATTCTTCGTCGGTCTTGGACCGCCGGGCGGCACCAACCACGGGAACATGGTCGGCGAGATAGCCATCCCGCCAGAGCTGGAACAAGGCGGGCAACAGCTTGCGAGCCGTCAGATCGCCCGAGGCCCCGAAAATCACGATGGACGACTCAACGGCGATTCCATCGCCAGCTTTCCGTTCGCCAACAGCAGTCGCCATGGTCACAGGACTCTCACCAGGGTGGAAAACGGGCCAAACGGAAACGCGATTGTGCCCGACTTGAAGCGGCAATGCAAACGACCGATTTCGGCGAGGGGCTGGCCCCGGCGGGCTCTGAAACAGAACAAAAAGGCCGGGCACTCGGGGTGAATCACACGCCGCAGCGTCTTGGCGCCACATCCCAGCTCGCCCTCCCAGCGGCCTTTCCAGGCTCCCGGTTTCAACCGACCGTCCCCGCTCCCCTCCCCATGTCGCATTCGCCCCCCTGCCCCGCCCTGTTACGGGGGGGCAGCCAGGCTGCCACAGTTCGGCCCGGCACCGTGGCTGGAAGAGAGAGACGGAGGCCGACGACGCGGGGCTGGCTGGTCACTCCCCCATCGCAGCGCCGCGTGACTAGAATCTCGCGGTCTTCTCACCCATCCTTTCGCACTGCTCCATTTGCCCAGCACAATCCGCCATGAGCGCCCCTCCCTTCGACTTCCTGCACGATCTGCTGAAAGCTCCCAGCCCTTCTGGCTATGAACAGCCCGTGCAGCGGGTGGTGCGGGCCTTCGCGGGCCAGTTCGCCGAGCGGGTGACGACCGACTGGCATGGCAACGTGCTGGCGGGGGTGAACTGCGCGGGGTCACCACGGATCATGCTGGCGGGCCACTGCGACCAGATTGGACTGCAGGTCAAGCACATCGACGACCGCGGCTACTTGTGGGTGGACGCGATTGGGGGCTGGGATGTGCAGATGCTGGTCGGGCAGAACATGGTGATCTGGGGCCAGGGAGGCCCGGTCCCCGGGGTGATCGCGCGGAAGGCGATTCACCTGCTCACGCAGGAAGACCGGAAGAAGGTCCCCGAGATCAAGGACCTGTGGATCGACATGGGGTGCCGCAATCGCGAAGAGGCCCAAAAACTGGTCGCGATTGGCGACCCGGTGACGTTCGAACTGGGATTTCGCGCGCTGCAGAACAACCTGGCGGCGGCCCCGGGCATGGACAACAAGGTCGGGGCGTGGGTGGTGCTGCGAGCACTGCAACTGGTCGCCGAGGGGTCGCCCAAGGCGGCGGTCTACGCGGTCTCGACCGTGCAGGAAGAGATTGGGCTGCGGGGAGCCCAGACCAGTGCGTTCGCCATCGATCCGCAACTCGGAATCGCGGTCGATGTGACGCATGCGACCGACTGCCCGACGCTCGACGTCAAGCAGTTTGGCGAGATCAACATGGGGCAGGGACCGGTGGTGTATCGCGGTCCGAACGTCAATCCGGTTGTGCGCGAGCGACTGGTGGGCCTGGCGAAGGAGCACGAGATTCCGATCCAGACCGGCGCGTTGCCCCGGGCGGCCAGCAACGATGCCAACGTGTTGCAGACCACCCGCGGCGGGGTGGCGACGGCGATTGTCGCCATTCCGAATCGGTACATGCACAGCCCGGTCGAAGTGATCTCGCTGACCGACCTCGAAAACGCCGCACAGCTGATTGCCCGGTTCTGCCTCGCGGTGGACGCCGACTCCGATTTCACCCCCGCCTGAAGCGGTCGGCCGCCTGCGTTGGGGCAGTGATCGGCTCGCTCCGGTCTGCCTGGCGCCGGCCGCTGGGGTGGGGATGTTCCCGCCGTGTCGCCGATGGCGGTGATACGCTGGAGCCTGGTGGAAGGCGGCGTTCGTTCCGCTGAGTCGGGTGGGGTCGGGAGGCAGCCGGGCTACCTGCGGCCACCCGCCCGCCCGAAGAAACGTGTGCAGCCACCGGACTCCCCCGCGGTTGCTGGCACCAGGGTGGCGGCACCTGGTGCCTTCCCCCCAGTCGAGTCCCCTGACAGTCGAGTCGCCCCACACTCCCCGCGCGAGCCCAGTCATGTCTGCCGATTCTGCTTCTGTGCCAGAGACCCAAGGGGGGGCCCCGGGGAAGTCCCCCAGCAGCGGCCCCCGGCTGACCATCGGTTGGCTGATCTGGCTGGCGATGGTGCTGGCGACCCAGGGGGTCCCCCGCATTACCATGCGGAATGCGATCCAGTTTCTCTCGCTCACGCTCGGCTCGCCGGTCGGATTGCTGCTGCTGTGTGGCTGGTGGGTGCTGGGCAGTCGACGGGGGAGCATCGATCGCTGGCTGCTGCCGGCGGTGTGCCTGTTGGGACTGGTGGTCTGTGCCGCGGTGTTCTTTCCCGGCCACGGTTTGCCAAACGTGGTGGTGTATGGGCCGCCAGTGCTCACGCTGGGCTGGCTGCTGGGGGTGCAGTTGTCACGTCTGCAGGGCAGGCAGCCGGGCACCTGGGGGGGCGTGGTGGGAGTGATCCTGGCGACTGCCGGACTGGGACTGGTGCGCATCGAGGGAGCCGACGGGGCGATGAACCCTCGCTTGGCGTGGCGGTGGCAGCCCACGGCAGAAGAGCAACTGCTGGCCAGGCTGCCAACCGTGGTGGGTCAAGCCGCAGGCGGCGCGGCGACGGAGGGCTCGCCGCTGACGGTGCAGCCCGGCGATTGGCCGGCGTTCCGCGGACCAGCGCGGGATGGAATCAACCGGACCGATGTGATTGAGAGCGACTGGAGCGTGCGGCCGCCGCGGGAAGTGTGGCGGATCGCGGTGGGCCCGGGGTGGGGATCATGCAGCGTGGTCGATGGCTGGCTGTTCACGCAGCAGCAGCGAGGTGACCAGGAATGCGTCACCGCCCACGCCGCGGACACCGGCGTGGAACGCTGGGCGGCGACCGTGCCCACGCGGTTCGAAGAGGCGATCTCGGGCGCGGGGCCTCGGGGGACACCCACCTTCAACGAGGGTCGGCTCTACACCTGTGGAGCGAACGGCCACCTGGACTGCCTCGAGGCGCACACGGGACGTTCGGTGTGGTCGGTGGAGCTGACCGGGCTGGGCGGGAGCAGCCCCTATTGGGGTTATGCGAGTTCGCCACTGGTCGCGGGGGGCCGGCTGTTTGTGTACCTGGGGGGTGGCCCCGGCAAGGGGCTGGCCGCGCTCGACGCCAACACGGGCAAGGTCCTCTGGACCGCGGGGGCGGCGACGCACAGCTATTCTTCGCCCCACGAGGTGACCCTGCACGGACAACAGCAGATCGTGCTGGTCTCTGAGGTGGGGGTGGAGGCGTTTGATCCGGAGAGCGGGTCGCTGATCTGGCAGCACGAGTGGTTGGACCCGGGGATCAATCGCGACGTGCAACCGCTGTTCGACGGCGATGATGTGCTGATCAGCACGGGCATTGGTGGGCAGCAGGGGTGGCGGCGCCTGCACCTGACGCGCGAAGGAGACCGCTGGGAGACGCAGGTGGAGTGGTTTCAGCGGACACTCCGCCCGTATTACAACGACGCGGTCCGACTGGGCGATCACGTGTTCGGTTTCGACCAGGACATCTTCACGTGCGTCAGCCTGAAGGATGGGAAACGACGGTGGCGGGCCGGCCGGTATGGATCGGGCCAGGTGCTGCTGCTGGAAAAGCAGAAGCTGTTGGTGGTGCAGGCGGAGAATGGCGAAGTGGTGCTGGTCGACGCCGACTCCAGCCAGCAGCGAGAGCGGGGGCGCTTCACTCCGCTGACCGACAAGACGTGGAATCATCCCGTCGTGGTGGGGGGCCGCTTGTATGTGCGGAACGATCGGGAACTGGCCTGTTTCGACCTCACACCATCCGAGAGCGCGACCGCTGAGCCCCGCTGAACCAGGCCGCGGAGAGTGCCCGGTGGAGCGAATTGCCCGGAGGCAACCCCTTCGCGAACCAAATCGCGTGGCCCGGTTGCCCCCCCCCTCTGCGGATTGCGGTCAACGGTCAGCGCGAGCGGACTGTCGTCTTTGGAATGCCCCAGCGGCACTGTGCGGCTGGATTCAGCCTGTGGTTGCCGACGTGTGGGGGTGAGCCGGATAGTTTCGTCCCGCCTGCCGCTCGATGCCTCAGGGCGATCCGCGGGACTGCGCGTTCGATCAGCGCTTGATGGGTGATTACGACGGTGTCGTGCCTCGTTCTCGCCCGCCGACTTCGCTTTACGTCTTGCCGAACTTCAGGCGTCCGCAGCCAGC
>CAIUHT010000158.1 GCA_903898975.1 uncultured Planctomycetaceae bacterium | reverse complement strand
TTGTCGGTGGCGTGTCTGCGGACGCTCAACCGAACACGCCGCTTGTGTACCTGATTCCTGCGGGGATTCTGTCGCTGTTGATCGCGTTGTTGATGGGAGCAACTCTCCCGCATGTGGTCAGGGCGGCGAAGATCACCGACGACTACGTCTGGCTGAAAGGCGCCCATCCCGACTACCTGGCGGCGTTGCCCGAGTTTTTGGGAGATTGACCGCCGCCTCGGCCGGGAAACTGACGTGGGTTCCGAGCCTGGTCGTTCGGCGGCAGTTGTACTGCGATGAGTGCTGGGATGAGTCCTGGACGAGTCCTGAATGAGTCTTGGGCCTGGTTCAACCGACGGCGCGCCCTGCGCAGCGACGTGAACCGCCGGGCCCGAAGAGAGTTTGCGGTGTGAAGAGCCTGGCAATCGCCAGTGGTGAAGAGAGCCTGGTGACGGGGTGTACGTCCCCTGCGATCGAGCTGGGGGGGTCAGTGGGTTGGTAATTGAAAGCGAGGTGTTTCATGAGTGGTACGTCGGCTGAGACCAAACCGTGCCCGATGTGTGGGCAAGAGATCAAGGCAATCGCCCGCAAGTGTCGGTTCTGTGGAGAGATGCTGGATGGCAGTTCGACCGATCAGGCGGAGATCTGGCGGGACGGCAAACTGCTGGTCATGCGGAAAGGGGCCGAGCTGCCGTATCGCTGCATCAAGACCAACGCACCGGCGGATGTGTGGCTGAAGCGGGACCTGAGCTGGGCTCCGTTGTGGGTTTTGGTGATGTTGGCGCTCTCTCTGCCGATCGGGCTTGTCTGTTACCTGATTGTGGGCAAGCGGGCCAAGATTCGCATCGGACTGTGCGAACAGCGTCGGGCGGCCCGGATCAGGGCGATCTGTGTTGCCTGGGGGCTGGTTCTGCTGGGCGTTGGCCTGTTGTTTTACGGTCTCGCGTCGGCAAACGGGGTCCCGGACTCGCCACTTTGGTGGCTGGTTCCCGCAGGAGGGCTGGCGATAGGGGCCGGGGTAATCGTCGGAATGTCTCTTCCCGGAGTGATCGTGACGCGGAGGATCTCTGAGAACCACATCTGGCTCAAGGGGGTTCATCCCGACTACCTGGCGAGTTTCCCCGAGTTTCCCGGAGAGTGAGTTAACAGCTCCGAAGGGAAACGAGGGACCGGCTGCGGACCGATTTCTGGCAGTCGGCCCGTGGTGCGTCGGCCGGTGTGTGGAGCCCCGGGATGCCCGGCCCGCCCGTTCGAACGGCGGTCCGCATGAGTGGAAATAGGGATTGAGGCGGGCCGAGGAGAGAGTTTTGTCCTTTTCGGGCGGAACAGTTTTCGGAAGCAACAGGAAGCGGGTGAAGCCATGACGCATCCACCGGTGAGGAGCCCTTTCTGCCCCATGTGTGGCACGGCGTGGTTGCCCGCCGCGCTGACCTGCCCGGGGTGTGGCGAAACAAGTCCGGAGCGCAACGGGGCTGGGGTCTGGCGGGAGGGGGGCCTGTTGAGGCTGGACCGCGGGGCCCATCTGCCGGCTCGCTGCGTGGTGACCAATGAACCCGTGGATGTCTGGGTGTCGCAACGCTTGATCCAGCTTCCCCCCGCGGCACTGGGTCTGCTGCTCTTTGGGTCGCCAACCCTGGTTTTCTGGCGTTGGTGGGCGGGGCTGGGAGTCGCGGTGTTAGCCGGGCTGTTGTTGATCGCGTACACGAGAGTCACGCACCTGGAGGTGGGCCTCTCGCAGGCCGCGTGGTTCGACCGGTTCGCGGTGACGGTGATCACCAGGTTCCTCTGCGGGGCCTCCGTGGTCTGCCTGGTAGCCGCCTGGATCTGGTCTGGCACCGATTGGGGCGCCGGGTTGGGAATCACGGGGGGCCTGGCACTCCCCTTTATGCTGCTGTCCGCGTTCACCGGTTCGACGGCGGTGGAGGCGAAGCGGATCACTCCCGACGCGATCTGGCTGGCAGGGATTCATCCCGACCTGCTCGCCAGCTTGCCTGAGTTCGGGGAAGAATGACGCCGCAAGTGGCCGGCGGGACTCACCAGCCACCAGCGATCGAACACGTCCACACCGGCTGGTTGAGTCCCGGACAGGCAAGCGAATGAGTAAACTCCGCGTGGCCCCATGCTGCGGGGCGATGAGTGGGGGGGGCAAGACCTGGATTCCGTGCGACGCCTGAATGGCGCGATCTGGATTCCACACAAACTTGAGCAACAGAGTGGTGAGCCATGCGTTCGAACCTGCCTCCCCCGGCGGATGTGACTGAGTACCTGGCGCGCTGTGCCCCGGAGGTGCGGACGCAGTTGACGGCGTTGCGACGCCTCATTCAGCACGCGGCCCCCGCCGCGGTGGAAACCCTTGCCTACGGGATGCCGACCTACCGGCAGGGGGTGAACCTGGTGCACTTTGCGGCGTTTCCCCAACACATTGGCTTCTACCCCACCCCGGCGGGGATGACGGCGTTCGCCGCCGAGTTCGCGGGGTACGTCTCGGGCAAGGGCTCGGTGCAGTTCCCCCTCGATCAACCGCTCCCCCTCGACCTGATCGAACGGGTCGTCCGCTTCCGGGTCGCCGAGGTGGAGGGGGGCCAAGCGCCACGCGCCAAAGCGGCCACTCAAAAGCCAGCCCCAGCTAAACCAAGCCCAGCGAAACCAGGTCCAGTCAAACCCGCCCGGGCGAAAGCCGTCAAAGCGAAAGCCGTGGCAGGCAAACCGCTGGCCCCCAAACCGCTCGCCGCCAAATCACTCACCGCGAAGCCTGCCCCGGCGAACGCAGGGAGTGCCAAACCAGCGGCCAAAAAACCAGCGACCAAGGCCACGGCGGGGCTCGGGCGTGCTCAGCCAAAAGCTGCCGTCCCGAAGCGGGCCGCACGCAAGGGGGCTGCGCGCAAGGGGTCTGGCCCAGCGCCAAACAAGGGGACATCCAAACGCTGACCGCTGCCCGTCAGCTGGACCGGTGGCGGTCAGGTTGTCCGGGTCAGGTTTTCCAGAGCAGCTTTTCTGTGACAGCTTTTCTGTGACAGACGCCGAGCCGGGCTGGCTGGAGGACTGACCGGAGGGCTGGCTGGGAGTGTTCGTCTGGGCAGACAGCGGGGCGATCGACGTCGCTGGGTGAATGGGACGGATCGAGAGGGGAGGATTCACTCTCAAACCGGCCGGGCGGGGTGCGGGATTTCTGGAACGGACGGTCGGATTCCAGGTTGGCGGGGCGTCGGTGTTTTTTGGAGTCTGAACGCGGGGGTGAAAAGAGAGAACCGGGTTTGGCTGGCCCGGACGCCTAGAATTCCTTTGCCATGCAAAATCCAGACGGGGAAACGGGTGTGAGTCAGCCGGGGACTGCGAGCGGGGCGGGTGCCGGGGCCGCGGGGCAGCGGGTGCTGCTGACCGGGGCGACGGGGTATGTGGGAGGCCGGCTGTTGCCCCTGCTGGAACAGGCCGGGGTGCGGGTGCGGTGCCTGGCCCGCCGGCCCGAGTCGCTGCGGTCGAAGGTGGGGCCCCAGACCGAGGTGGTCGCTGGCGATGTGTTCGACGAAGCCTCGCTCGACCGTGCCCTGGCGGGGATTGAGACCGCGTATTACCTGGTCCACTCGATGGGGGCGACGGGGGATTTCGAGCAGGAAGACCGTCGGGCGGCGGAGAGCTTCGCCCGGGCGGCGACACGGGCCGGGGTCAAGCGGATTGTCTACTTGGGGGGGTTGGGGAGCCGGGATCAGAACCTGTCGAAGCACCTCCGCAGCCGGCAGGAGACGGGCGATGTGCTGCGAACCGCCGACGTGCAGGTGATCGAGTTCCGGGCGTCGATTGTGATTGGCTCGGGGAGCCTGAGTTTCGAGATGATCCGGGCACTGACCGAGCGGCTGCCCGTGATGATCTGCCCGAAGTGGGTGCAGGTGCTGGCGCAGCCGATCGCCATTGAAGACCTGCTGCAATACCTGGTTGCGGCGTTGGAGCTGCCTGCCGGTCCGTCCCAGGTGTTCGAGATTGGCGGACCCGACCAGGTTTCTTATGGGCAGATCATGCGGGAGTACGCCCGGCAGCGGGGCCTGCGGCGATGGCTGATCCCGGTCCCGCTGCTGACCCCCTACCTGTCGAGCCTGTGGCTGGGGCTGGTGACACCGTTGTATGCGCGGGTGGGGCGCAAGCTGGTCGAGAGCCTGCGAAACCCGACGCTGGTCTCGAACAACCTGGCGGAATCGATCTTTGAGATCAGGCCCCGGGGGGTGGCCGAGGCGATTTCGCGGGCGCTGGTGCATGAAGATCATGAAGTGGCGCAGACGCGGTGGTCGGACGCGCTCTCGGCGGCGGGTCCGGCGCGGAGTTACGGCGGACAGCGGCTGGGTTCGCGGATCATTGATTCGCGGACGCGGCGGGTGGAGTGTTCACCCCGCGAGGCGTTCGAACCGATCCGGCGGATTGGGGGGACGACGGGGTGGTACTACGGCGACTGGCTGTGGAAGCTGCGGGGGTTTCTCGATCTGCTGGTGGGTGGGGTGGGAGTCCGGCGGGGCCGGCGGGATGCCGAGGAGCCCGTGGTGGGAGAGCCGCTCGACTTCTGGCGGGTGGAAGAGTACGAGCCCGACCACAAGCTGCGGCTGCGGGCCGAGATGAAGGTCCCGGGGCGGGCGTGGCTGGAGTTCGAGGTGCAGCCCGAGGGGCAGGGGAGCGTGATCCGGCAGACGGCGCTGTTCGACCCCAAGGGACTGTGGGGCCTGGCGTACTGGTACGCGCTGGTGCCACTGCATTTCTTCGTGTTCAACGGGATGCTGGCGAACATCGCCCGCCGGGCCGAGCGGGACCGCCACTGAAAAAGGGGACAGGTCAAAAAGGGGTCATTCTACTTTTTCATCCCCCTGCGGCGGTCCCCTTTACCCCGGAGCGATGTGGAAGTAGTGTGAGGACCTGCCGGTTCTCTCCCTTTCACCACCGCGGGACTTTGGCATGCCTCGCACCGCTCGGGCCTCCCAGGGGGGCTATTGTTATCACGTGATCAATCGCGGCAATGGCCGCAACACGGTGTTTCACAAAGAGGAAGATTACGCGGCGTTTGTGAAGCTGATGATCGAGGGGAGCGAACGGTTGCCGTTGCGGGTGACCGGGTACTGCCTGATGCCCAACCACTTCCACCTGCTGCTCTGGCCGCATAAGGATGGCGATCTCAGCCGGTGGATGCAGTGGCTGACCACCGCCCACGTCCGCCGGTACCACCGGCACTATGAGGGGGCGGGGCATGTGTGGCAGGGGCGGTTCAAGGCGTTCCCGATCCAGCGGGACGACCACTACCTGGCGGTGCTGCGGTACGTGGAGCGGAACCCGCTGCGGGCGGGGCTGGTGCAGCGGGCGCAGGACTGGCGGTGGTCGAGCCTGTCGACTCACAGCGCGGCCCGCGCGAAGGAGGTGCTGACCGAGGGGCCGGTTCCCAAGGGGACTGGCTGGACCCGGCACGTGAACACGGCGCAGACCGAGGTGGAACTGGCCCAGCTGCGGCGGAGCGTGAACCGGGGGACCCCGTTCGGGTCGGCCGCCTGGGTCGAACGGACCGCCCGGACCCTCGGACTGGAATCAACAACGCGGCCCCGAGGGCGGCCGCCGAAGCCGAAAAAGTAGAATGACCCCTTTTTGCTCTGCGAGCGGACCGCCCGGACCCTCGGGCTGGAATCAACAACGCGGCCCCGAGGGCGGCCGCCGAGGCCGAAAAAGTAGAATGACCCCTTTTTGCTCTGTCCCCTTTTTGTGGGTGGTCTGGTGCTGAACGTGGCGAATCGCGTGGTGGTGGTGGGTGCGGGGCTGGCGGGGTTGTGCTGCGCGCGGCGACTGGTGGAGGCGGGCCTCCCCGTGCTGGTCCTCGAGGCGGGACCCGAGGTGGGGGGACGCGTCCGCACCGACCTGGTCGATGGACATCGGCTCGATCATGGCTTCCAGGTGCTGCAGACCGCCTATCCCGAGGCGCAGGCGGTGCTCGATTACACCAGCCTGCGGCTCCGCCCCTTCGATTCCGGGGCGCTCATTCGCACTCCCCGCGGCTTTCAGAAAATGCTCGACCCGTGGCGGAACCCGCTCGGGGCGGTGGGGACCCTGTTCAACGGGATTGGCACACTGGGCGATCGCCTCCGGCTCGCCGAGTTGCGGGGCCGGGTGCTGGCCCAGGGGTACGACCCCCGGCAGACTCCTCAGCCCGCCCCGGAACTGAGCACCCGCGACTTCCTGCTCAACCGCGTCGGGGTCTCGCGCGAGATGTACGCGCAGTTCCTGCAGCCCTGGTTCGCAGGGGTGTTCTTTGAACGCGAACTGGTGACCTCGAGCCGGTTTTTTGAGTTCGTGTTCCACATGTTCAGCGCCGGCCCGGCGTGCATCCCGGCGGAGGGGATGGGGGCGATTCCGCGGCAGCTGGCGGCGGCCTTGCCAGCGGAGAGCCTGCGACTGAACACCCGCGTGACCCAGGCGACCGCCGCTGGAGTGACGCTCGAGTCGGGTGAGAGGCTGGACGCCCTGGGGGTGGTGCTGGCGGTGGAAGGCCCCGCCGCGGCGCGGCTTTCGGGCGGGGAAATCGAGGCCCCGGGGTCGTGTGGCACGACCTGTCTGTCTTACTCGGCCGAGGCTCCCCCCCTGGCCGATCGCCTGCTGGTGCTGAACGGAACCGGTGCCGGGCCGATCAACAACCTGTGTGTCCCCAGCAATGTGTCGGCGAGTTACGCCCCTCCCGGCCGGGCCCTGATCAGCGTGTCGGTGATCGACCCGGCGTATCGCGGTTCCGCTGGGACGGGGACTGGGACGGGGACGAGTGACACCGCGGCGAATCCCGGGCTGGAACAGGCGGTCCGGCAGCAGTTGACGGAATGGTTTGGAGCGGGGGTGGCGCAGTGGCGGCACCTGCAGACGCGGTCGATCGCGCATGGGCTCCCCGCGCAGCCGGCGGGAACGTTCGATCGCCCCCTCCCCCACCCCCGGCTTGCGAACGGACTCTATTGCTGCGGCGACTACCGCGACTCGGCGTCGATCCAGGGAGCCATGCTCAGTGGCCGACGGGCGGCAGAGCAGTGTTTGAGCGACCTGAGACAGCCCGCTCGTTAGACGTCGCTCCACTCTGTGCGCGCGATCCAGGGACGCTGTGCTGAACCCCAAAGCGTGGTCCCGGTCTGCGCGTGACTGGGGCCGCGTCACTGAGGGCGTATGGCTGGGGGCGTATGGCTGGGGGCCTGTGGCTGGGAGCGTGTGGCTGGGAGCGTGTGACTGGAGGCCGCGGGGATCGAGGCGTGTGCGGGCTTCAGTCTTTGCTCGGGCGGGCGATGAGGACAGCTTCGCACCAGTCGGCGTGGTCGAGCACGTCGGCGGCGGGGCCGTAGTCGACCAGCAGTTCGAGCGTGCGGGCTCCCGACACGTCGATTGGTTCGAGCACGACCGGGGGCATCCGGCCCCGCAGCGGCGGGCTGCGGTAGCGGGTTTTCCCATCGACGCGGACTTCGAACAGCGCCGCTCCGCGATCGCCCGCACTGTCGTCGATACCGAGCGTGGCGTGGAACTTCTGATCGGTCGGGGCGATGTCGAAGACCAGCGACTGCCGACTGTGGACCCCCAGCCCCAGCGGGTAGTCGACACCCCGCAGGCGGAGTGGCTCGCCCAGGCAGTTGCGGTCGCGGTGCCAGGGCCAGTCGATCGAGAGATAGGGGTCGAACTGTGTGGACTGCGGTTCGATTCGGGAGAGCCAGCGGGCCCGGCCTCCCAGGAAGTGCAGTCGGCTCAGCGCGGCGACGGGGATGGTGAGCGCACTCCCGAAGAGTGTCTGGCAGGCGAGAGATTCGCCCTGCTCCCAGTGGCAGTCGGTGGCGACAAACCGGCTGCCATCGATGAGGGTGACCAGCGCGCCGGGTCCCTTGAGCGGGGGGAGGTTGGCGAGTTCGGGGTTGAAGCCGACGGCGCGGACCGTGGCCTGCGGCACCCGCTGTTGCGTGTCGCCCGAGCCGAGCAGGAACGTCTCGGCGGTGAGTCCCGAGAAATCGCCCGCCTGGGAATCGCCGTCGGCGAGCAGGAGCTGATCGGATTCACGGGGTCGGGCGAGCAGTCGCCGGAGTTCCCGACGGGCAGCCGGGTCGGCGGGGGGGGCGAGGATGAGGGAGCGGAGCGCCTCGAGGGGGATGGTGAGTTCGGGAAGTAAAGTGAGCCGGGTGAACTGGACGCGGGCCTGTTCTTCGTCGGCTGAGATCACGCGGGCCGCGAGCAGGTCGCCGTTGACCAGTTCGACCAGGGGCGAGAGCTCGGAAAGCTGGGGAGGGCGATCGGTGAATTCGACCGCGACCACATCGCGCAGCGGGAGGGTCTGATCTGGTTCGCTGACGACGGTGAGTTCGCGGGCGTCGAGGCGGGTGATGACCCCCTGGACGGCGGGCTCACCCGCCCGCCGGACCGTGGCATGGCGGAGGGCCGGTCCCTGTTGTGCGGATGCAGAGGAGCCCGTCATGAGCAATCCGAGCGAGCCCGCCCAGAGGGGCAGCAGGCACAGTGCGACTGTGCGGAGCGTGAGTCGCCGGGGGGCTGGAGTGCGCACGATTGTTGCGGGGAAAGGGTGGATGGTAGAGGGTGGGGGAGGTTAGCGCTGGAAGATGGGGAGGGTGTTGTTGGGGAGTTGCAGGACGATGCAGGCCATGGCGGTGCCGTATTCGGGGCAGACGGTCACATCGATCCAACTGCCGTTGGCTGTCTGTCGGGCGAGCAGGTCATCGCGGGTGCGGGGATACCAGCGTCGCCAGTAGTCGCCCCCGGCGTACCACATGGCCTGGGTGGCGTAGTATTGGCCGTAGTAGTAGAAGCCTTCCTGGCGGAACTGTTCGGGGCGTTGGGAGGCATCGAGAAGATACTTCAGGCCGCGTTCGATCTGCCGGTCTTCGTAGACGCCTGCCGAGTAAAGGGCGACCAGCCCGGCGGCCGAGCGGGGGAGCAGGCTCTGGCTGCCCATGCCCCCCATGCCGCTGAGCATGTAAGAGAACCCGCCGTCGGGGTTCTGGCACTTGCGGATGTAGGCGATGCAGTCGTCGACGGTGGCCTTGGGGACCGCGATCCCGGCGTTGCGGGCGGCGCGCAGGGCCATCATCTGGCAGACGGTCGCCGAGACGTCGGCCTCGCTCTTCTTGGGAAAGTACCGCCAGCCCCCCTCGCGGTTCTGCGAGTTGATGATGAGCCGAACTGCGAGCTTGAGCTTGTCGCGGATGCGGACGTCGGAGGTCATGCCGTAGACCTCGGCGAGGAACAGCGTCGAGAACCCATGCCCGTACATGGGGTTTTGCTGCCGGTGTTCGGGGTGTGAGATCAGCCCCGAGGAATCGGTCTTGTCGAGGACATAGCGAACAGCCCGTTCGATGTGTTCGCCGTACGGTCCGCGGCCGGGGGTGCTTCCCGAGGCGAGGAAGGCGAGCCCCGCGAGGGAACTGACGGCGACGTGGCTGTCGTACAACCCCGATCCACCGTAAGAGCCATCGGGCCGCTGGGTCTTGGCGAGATACTCGAGGCCGCGCTGCAGGGCGGCTTCCGTGCGGGGGGTGATGAACTCCACGCCGCTGGTTTCAACCGTTCGCGGCAGGTTCGGCGGAGGAGCCCCCTGGGCCAGCCCAACCAGCACCGCCAGCAGCAGGGTCAACGAGACCCGCGATGAGTTCGCCAACGACGGCATGGAAGTTCCCAGTCTGAAACAAAGCAGGGACGGAAACGGAGCAGGAACACAAACGCTGCAGGAACGCAAACGGTGCAGTGGCGGAAACAGGAGCCCGTCCACAAACGACGTCGGTCGGAACCGCAACAGTGTCGGTTTTCGGACTGGCTGGCCGGGCCACTGGCCAGCCCGCTCGGATGCTGGAAGTGTAGGCCGGCACGCCCGGCCTTCAGCTTACCACGCTCTACGCCGGGAGGGGACTGTGCGCCGGAGAGTGGCTGAATGGCTGAGTGGCTTCCGCCGTGTCCCGGGACGTCTTGCGGACAGGGTCGCGAAAAGTGCCCGCCAACGGGCCAGTGGAACGGGGAGAGCGAGTCATCGCGGGTTCACCCACCTCGCCCGGGCCGGTGGCATCGACAGGCCACCGGTCTGGAGCGCTTGCGATTTTGGTCGCGGCGATGGGGCGGCGATAAGCCGGCCACCAGAGTGGTCGATCGGTCTTGTGAATCGCCGGGCCAATGCTTGTTGGGATGAGTGCCTGGCCGGGTGAGTGCCTGACCGGATAAGTGCCGGGCCGGATGACTGCCGGGCTGGGCCGATGTTCGGCCGAGCCAGCATTCGACCGAGTCAGCGCGTGACCGGGTGGTTACGGTTTGGGGCGGACGACGACCAGCAGTTCGGTTTGCGAGACGACCTTCCAGCGGCCCTGCTGCAGCCCGGTGGCTCGCAGGGTGAGGGTGTATTCTCCTGGGGGGGCGTCGGGCTGGGCGGTGACACTCCAGAGGGGGTTGGTCTCGCCCGGGGGGACCACGAGGGGCTGGGCGGTGAAGGGAATGGCTTCGCCGTCGAGGGTCTTCGTTTCGAGTTCGAGCGTGACCGGTTCGGGGAATCCTGCCGCGCGCGAGAGGGTGCAGGGAACCTTGACACTCCCCCCGGGGGTGGTCTCGGTCTCGCCCGCGAGGTGCGCGAGTTTGAGCAACGCTCCCTCGGGCAGAATGCCGATCCGCAGTTCCTGCCGTTGCAGCAGCGTGCGGGGTTTGCCCGTCGGGTCGGGAATCTGGACCGAGCCATTCAGGATCATGCGGCTCGTCTTCGTGGTTTCGAGCCATTCGGGGATGAAGATGGGGTACTCCACCCGGCGGGCGTCGGCGGGCACGCGGAACTCGTCGCTCGCCAGCCCCTGCCGGTGCCGCTGCTGCTTGGCGGTCATCTCAAGCGTGATCTCCCCGGCATAGCCCTCGAGCCGCTCGATGAGGACCGGGGCCAGGAACGTGCTGCCGCGGTTGACCTTGCGGACGTCATCAAGCCCCTCGGGGGTCAGCTTGATGCGGGGCTTCATCACGATGGCGACGGCGGTCTTGCCCAGCACGCGGGTCACATTGCCCGCCGGCAGCGCGCCGGCGGCGGTGACGGTCACCAGGCGCGCATCGACCGCCGCGGTGGGGGCACAGGTCAACTCGACGGCGAGTTCCGACTTGTCGGCGGGAATGACCAGGTCGGCCTGGGGGGTGACTCCCGGGGGGAGATCGGCGAGGGCGAGGGTGATGGGGCCGGTCTGCCCGGCGGTCCGCGTGATTTTCACCGGGAGCTTGAACTGCCCTCCCAGCGGGACCGCCGCGATGGAGGGGACGCTCCCCTGAAAGTCGGGTTGGGCCGGTTCGACCAGCAGGCGATACCCGGCACTCCGTTGCCCGCCATGAATCGAGCGGTCGGTCAGCAGCAGTTGATAGGTTCCCTCGGCGGGAGGGGTGAACAGCAACTCGGGGTCGACACTGCCGGGGGTGTCGTCGAGCCGTTGCAGTTCTTTGCCATCGGGGCCGAGGATGGCGAGTTCGAGGTCGAGTCGGCGGTGGGGGGACCGGCTTTGGGCGACGATGCGGAGCGCTTCGTTGGCCTTGGCGGTGAAGGTGTGGCGGCGTTGGCCCGAGGGGGTTGCGAACCAGCTGGAGACGGCGGCGGGGAGTGGGGCGAGGGCCACGTCGGCGGCTCCTGTGGGCTCGACCAGTTCATTCGCGGCACCGCACACGAGGTCGAACGTCGCCGGGCCGGTGGGAGTGTCGAAGCGGGCGGTGAAGCTGGCCTGCTGCGGGTCGGCGGGGAAGGCGATGTTGTGCGTGACGCTTTCGAGGGCCGCGGCACCGGTGGCGAGGCTCCAGCCGACGAATTCGATGGGGCGGGATTCGCCCCGGCGGCCCCCGGCGGGGTAGGCGGCGAGCACCAGTGGCCCCTCATGGAGCAGCAGGCGATAGACGTACGAGCGGTCGCCCGCGTAGTCGAGGTCGTGCAGGGAGAGGCGGTAGTTGACCCCGGGCTGGGCCATGAAAGACGCCGCGAGGTCGCGGCCTTCGGTGTCGGCGACATCGAGCACGCTCTGCCCGGCGGGGTCCTGCACCTTGAGCATGGCGTGCAGGGGGGAATTGACGCGGCGGGCGACCACTTCGATGGTCACGGGGCCCGGTCGGCTGGCGGTGAATTCGTACTGGTCGATCTCTTCGAGGCGGCGGATCTGACCGCCGACGGCGACGGGGAGGCTGGGGAGTTTCTGCACGCCCCGGCGGGGGAACTGTTCGGCGACAGCGGGGAAGGGAGAGACGTGGAGCTTGCCCGGGGGGGAGGCGCCGTTGGCGTTGGCGACCTGCCAGGTGACAAAGCCGGGGGGAGTGTCGGGGGCGAGGGTGAGGCGGGCGGGGAATTCGCGGGGGAGGGGCCAGGCGTAGCCGCGGGCCTTGGAGCCGAACCAGAACGGGGGTTCGGGGACCAGGACGGGTCCCGGGGGGCCGAGCAGTTCGAGTTTGACGCGGGGGTCATGCACCAGGACCTGCATGTCGGGGGTCCAGTCGTAACCGCCGACAACGAGATCGAGCGCTTGCCCTGGTGTGCCACCGGCGGGGAGGAGGTAGCCAATTTCGGGAGCGAGTTGGGCCAGCGCGGGACTCGGGAGGGCCAGGCCCAGGGCTCCGCAGAAGCAGAGAGCGAGGGGGAGGGCCCAGGGCAGGGAGCGACCAAGCGGAGAGCCAGGCATGCGCGACCTCAGGATGGAGAGCGAGGGGAGGTGCGGAGGGAGAGAATGAACTGGGGCGGGTTGTTGGGCCGAGTTGCCAGGGCCGAGTGAGCCATCGTTCATTGCCAAAAGATACCGGGCAGCGGAGCGGTTTGCGAATTTGTCCGAGTTCGGTCAAGAGGGTTGGGAGTTGGACCAGTCCCCAAGGCACTCGGGCTTGGTTCACGCCTTGCTCTATAGAGAGCG
The DNA here is from genome assembly GCA_903898975.1 of uncultured Planctomycetaceae bacterium. Classification (GTDB taxonomy): domain Bacteria; phylum Planctomycetota; class Planctomycetia; order Planctomycetales; family Planctomycetaceae; genus UBA10511. The sequence goes on along the minus strand of CAIUHT010000158.1, from coordinate 3,951 downwards.
CCTAAGGAGGGGTGCCGGGCATCACGAGCGTGAAGAGTGGCGGAGGGGGGGAGGGGGGATAAGGGAGGGGAGGGTTCCGAGGGGTTGCGGTGCGAGGGCCGGGATTCTAAGGGGAACAGGGGGTGAGAACCGACACGGGTGGGGTGGATTTTATGGGTTGCAGGGGTGGGGAGGGCTGGGGAGGGTTTCGGGCTGGCGACGAATTGGCGGAACGCTGTAAGCTGGCGGCACCGGGAGGAAGCGGGAGGGGGTCAGTCCCTCCCCCGACCCCCCCGGGCCATCTATAATCGGGCCAGCCCGCGCATGGGCTGTCGTCACCGATCCGCTCGGAGAACGCCTCGACCCTGGTCCACAAGGCCGGAGTGGGGGTGGTCGTGAGAGGCGCGCCCCGCGGGGGTGGGCTGTCAGCGACGTCCGGGAGCCGATCTCGGGAGAGTTCCCGGGAGCGGGGTGGTTCGATGTCCGATTGTCCGCCAGGCGGAACCGGTGGGCCTGTGGCTGGGGTGAAGGTTTCATCCCGAGCCGGGGGTTGGAAGGCCGGTTCCTTTCTCATCGCGTCCAGAACGTCGCAAGCATATGGCTGCCAACGCCCTGTCCAGTGTATTCGCCGAAGGCGACGTCGCCGAGGTCCAGGAATGGATCGACTCCCTCGTTGACGTGCTGCATCGGGAGGGGCCCGAACGGGTCCGGCAATTGCTCGTGCTGTTGCAGGAAGAGGCGTATCGGCGGGGGGTGATGCTCCCGTTCACGGCGAACACCCCCTACATCAACACGATCGCGCCGGACAAGCAGCCGCGGTTCCCGGGGAACCGGGAGATTGAGCGGCGGATCAAGAGCATCGTCCGCTGGAACGCGATGGCGATGGTGGTGCGGGCGAACCGCGAGCACTCGGGGCTGGGGGGGCACATCTCGACGTTCGCCTCGGCGGCGACCCTGTACGAGATCGGGTTTAACCACTTCTTCCATGCGGCGACCCCCGACCGCCCCGGGGACATGGTCTATTTCCAGGGGCATGCTTCACCCGGGGTGTACTCGCGGGCCTTCCTGGAAGGCCGGCTGACCGAGCAGCAGCTCGAGCACTTCCGCCAGGAACTGACAAAGACCGAAGGGGGCGGGCTCTCTTCGTATCCGCACCCCTGGCTGATGCCCGGGTTCTGGCAGTTCCCGACGGTGTCGATGGGGCTGGGCCCCATCATGTCGATCTACCATGCGCGATTTCTGCGGTACCTGCAGCATCGCGGGCTGGCCGACACCTCGCAGGTGAAGGTCTGGTGCTTCGTGGGGGATGGCGAGGTCGATGAACCGGAAACGCTGGGGGCGATCAACCTGGCATCGCGCGAGAAGCTCGACAACCTGATCTTCGTGATCAACTGCAACCTGCAGCGGCTGGACGGGCCGGTGCGCGGGAACGGGAAGATCATCCAGGAGCTGGAAGCGGGCTTCCGCGGGTCGGGCTGGAACGTGCTGAAGGTGATCTGGGGGGGCGACTGGGATCCGCTGCTCGCCTCGGACGCCAACGGGCTGCTCATGCGGCGGATGGGCGAGGTGGTCGACGGGCAGTACCAGAAGTACTCGGTCGAAGATGGGGGCTACATTCGCAACCACTTCTTCGGTCAGCACCCGGAACTGCTGGAGCTGGTGGCGAATCTCTCGGACGAGCAGATTCAGAAGCTGCGGCGGGGGGGGCACGACCCCGAGAAGGTCTACGCGGCGTACAAGGCGGCCTCCGAGCATGTGGGGGCCCCCAGCGTCATCCTGGCCAAGACCATCAAGGGGTACGGGCTGGGCGAAGCGGGTGAGGGGAAGAACATCTCGCACCAGCAGAAGTCGATCAACGAGGACGAACTGCGGGAGTTCCGGTCGCGGTTCGGGATTCCGATCTCGGACGAGGCGGTCGCGTCGGCACCATTTTACAAGCCGGCCGAAGACAGTGCCGAGATGATTTACCTGCGGGAACGGCGGAAGGTGCTGGGGGGGCATCTGCCGCAGCGGATCAAGGAGTGCGAGAAGCTGCCGATCCCCGGGCTGGAGGCGTTCAAAGAGCTGCTGGGTGGGAGTGGTGGCCGCGAGTTCTCGACGACCGGGGCGTTTGGCCGGGCGCTGATGGCGCTGTTGAAGAACAAGGAGATCGGGCAGCGGATTGTGCCGATCATTCCCGACGAAGCCCGCACCTTCGGGATGGAGGGTTTCTTCTCGCAGTTCGGGATCTACGCCAGCACGGGGCAGTTGTACGAGCCGGTGGATGCCGGGCAGTTGTCGTACTATCGCGAGGCGAAGGACGGCCAGATCCTCGAGGAGGGGATCAACGAGGCGGGGGCGATGTCGTCGTTCGTCGCCGCGGGGACCGCCCACGCGAACCTGGGAATCAGCATGATTCCCTTCTACATCTACTACTCGATGTTCGGGTTCCAGCGGGTGGGCGACTTCATCTGGCTGGCCGCCGACTCGCGTTGCAAGGGCTTTCTGCTGGGGGCGACCGCCGGGCGGACGACGCTCAATGGCGAGGGGCTGCAGCATGAGGATGGTCACAGCCACCTGCTGGCGGCGACCGTCCCCAACTGCCTGTGCTACGACCCGGCATTCGCCTACGAAGTCGCGGTCATCATCCAGGATGGGCTGCGGCGGATGTATGTCGAAGACGAATCGGTCTTCTACTACATGACCCTGTACAACGAGCCATTCCCGATGCCCGCCCTGCCCGAGGGGGCGAATGCCGGCATCCTCAAGGGGATGTACCGCTTCCAGTCGGCGGCGGGACCGAACCCCAAGCTGCGGGTGCAGTTGCTGGGGAGCGGGCCGATCTTGCGGCAGGTGCTGCTGGCCCAGGAGCGGCTCGAGAAGGAATTCGGCATTGGCAGCGATGTCTGGAGCGTGACCAGCTACAAGGAACTCCGCCGCGAGGCGCTCGAGGTCGAACGCTGGAACGTGCTGCATCCGACCGAGACCCCCCGGCAGTGTTACGTGCAGCAGCAGTTCGCCGGGGTGCAGGGGCCGATCATCGCCGCCAGCGACTACATGAAGCTGGTGCCCGAGCAGATTGCACCGTGGCTGCCCGAGCGGCTGACGGCGCTGGGGACCGACGGGTTCGGCCGCAGCGACACCCGCGAAGAGCTGCGACGGCACTTCGAGATTGACGCCCCGCACATCGCCTTCGCGGCGATTGGCGAACTGCACCGGCGGAAGCAGGTCGACAAGGCGTTCGTGGAGAAGGCCCGCCAGGCACTGGGCATCGACCCCGAGAAAATCGACCCGGTCAGGGCCTAGTTTCGGCCCTGGGGGGGCACCCTGGCGAAAGGGCGCCCTGGCGGTTGGCAAACGGCCGAGTGCCAACCGTCCGATGGCAAGCCAGCCGCGTCGGGGCCGACGGATCGTCTTCACTGGCGGTAGGGGTTACTGGCGTTGGGGCCGCTGGCGTTAGGGGTCACGGGCGGTGGGGAAGTGGATGCTTTCCCGATACGTTCCGGCACGTTCCTGAGAGGGGAAGGTGCCTTGCTGTTTCACAATGGGCGGAGTCATGGCGTTCACATTCAAGCTTCCCTCGGTCGGTGAAAACGTCGAGCAGGCGGACGTCGGGAACCTGCGGGTCGCGGTGGGCGACGTGATCTCGGCTCAGCAGGTGGTGATGGAGATCGAGACCGACAAGGCGGTCTTCGAGCTCCCCTGTCCGCAAGCCGGGCGGGTGACCGAGATCCTGGTCAAGCCGGGGACCACCGTCTCGGTGGGAACGCCCCTGCTGACGCTCGAACCGGTTGGAGCAGGAGCCCCGGCGGCACCTGCGGCCGCGCCGACCAAGCCCGCCCCGGCGGCGGTGACGCCCCCGGCACCCGTCGCCCCGGCACCGGTACCGCCGGCACCAGTGGCCCCGGCATCAGTGGCCCCGGCACCGGTCGCGCCGGCACCTGTCGCACCGGCACCGGCACCGACCCCGGCTGTGGCTCCCACACCGGCGGC
>CAIUHT010000157.1 GCA_903898975.1 uncultured Planctomycetaceae bacterium | reverse complement strand
GGCTTGAGCCGACTGGCCACGCTTGAACCGGCCTGGGAGGTGGGCTGAAGTCTAGTTCGCCAACCTCCGGCTGTCACGACCGGTCCGCCGACGCGGCGTGGCGATCTGGAGCCGCCATCAGGAAAAATCGGGGTCCCGGCACAGCCTCTCAATCTTGCCACAACTACCCGGAATGAATCGAAGGGGCCTTCTGTGCCGAATCCTTCAGCCACCATGTGTACGCGACCAGGAGGGGTGAGCCGAGGGGCAGGACGCCGGGGGCCGCAGGGCCAATCCTGGATTACGGCCCGATCCAGCACCACCATGTGGCGGGGTCTGTTCTGGGCATTCTGCCTGATTCTCGGCGTAGTGGGAGAGGCAGCTGCCCAGGGGGAGCCCGCCGGCCCCCCCCGGTTGTCCCGACCGGGTGAGATGCTCGACCCAAACCGGCCCGTTCCGGCGGTGACCAACCCGCGGGCGTTGCGACCCCAGCGGCCCGCCCGCGGAATCCAGCCCGTGTCGGGCAATGCACCGATCCCCACCGCCCGATCGGGCAGCGCGGCAACCCCACCAGCCCCACCAATCACAGTGGGCGCCAGGCCAGCCGGGGTCAACGCCAAGGCCTTGCCCCCCCCCGCGAGCTCGCCCCCAGGAACGCCACCCGGCGTTCAGCCGGGGACACCTCGGCAGGGCCAGGCCCAGCCTGCGAACAGCCAGCCTGCGAGCACGCCGCCCGTGAACACCCCGCCCGTGAACACCCCGCCCGTGAACACCCAGGTGGCGGCGGCGCGTCCCGGCACAGCGGCAAGTTCGGGACCCGTCCCGGTCGGGGGCATGCCGACCAACGCGGGCACCAGGTCTGTGGCGACACCGAACAGTGCCCCGCCGGAGGCGGCTGCGGGGCCAGATCCGGGCTGGATCATTTCCAGCCGGGAAGTGCGGGGGACGCCCGAGCGCGATGACTGCACCGCTCAGTTCGAATACTTCCGCCGCTCACCCCAGGGCCCCGTCCCGGTCACGCGCGAGCAGTTCCTCGCGACCGTCCGCCCCGACCGCCCGGTCTGCTTCATGATCCACGGCAGCTACAACGCCTGGGGCGACGTGGTCAAAGAGAGCGACTCGAATGTGGCGTTTCTCCGCGAGGCGGCGGGGGGGCAGGATGTGCAGGTGGTCTGCTTCACCTGGCCCAGCAACGGATACGTCCCGGTGCTGTTGCCGGTGGAACTGCGACTGCTGGGGCGAAAGGCCGCTGTGCATGGTGGCTACCTGGCCCAACTGATCTCACGCCTGGGGCGGCAACAGCCCGTGACCCTGGTTGGTCACAGCCATGGAGCGCGGTGTGCCGTGGCGGCACTGCATGCCCTGGGTGGAGGAACGCTGGACGACAACTCGCGGCTGCCGCGGGGAGCGCAGGCTCCTGGTCCCATGCGGTGCGTGCTGCTGGCGGCGGCGGTGGACCACGACTGGCTGAACCCGGGGAAGCGCTACGACCGGGCCCTGTACCCCGTGGAATCGATGCTGGTGGTGCACAATGCCCGCGATGGCTGGCTGGGGGTCTACCCGCTGCATGCCCCGTTGAAGGGCCAGCAGGCCCTGGGGCGGAGTGGCATCACCCATCAGGACCGCCAGCAGTTGAATGGACTGGCGAACAAGATCGACCTGTTTGATGCCGGGCCGATCACCGGGCGATCACACGACCTGGCGACCTTCAACTCGAGCCCCGACCTCGCCCGCGTGCTCAGTCCGTACGTGCTCCGCCGCTGAACCGCGTCCAGGTCCCGTTGCGAGTGCCCGCGATTGCAAGACAGCGCGGCGTCAACGCGGGAGCGCGGCCCCAGGGATGTGAGACGGGGGGACTCAAGACGGCGGGACTCAAGACGGCGGGGCTTGAGACGGCGGGGCTTGAGACGGCGAAGTCTGCAGGCACCACGTTTGCAGGCCGCAGGAACAGCGGCACGGGATGTGCGCGATCGGGCACTCGACGACCGGCCGGGGTCAGACCAGCACGTCGTCGAGGGGCGAGATCCCGACCACTTCGCGGCGGGTAATCAGCACGCTGCGGCGATTGGCCCGCACCCCGTGACGTCGGCAATCGCGCACATAGTTTTCGCGATTGGTGCTGCTGTCGCGGAGGTCGTGCACATCGGCCTGCTCAATCAGCAGGTGCTGGGCGTCGTACCGCACCAGCTTGCCCAGGATGACAAACGGCGGCGCGGTATCGACCACGATTGCCCGCCCCAGCAACGGTTCGAGAAACAGATCGGGAGCGTCCATAAGCGTGGCGGCCCGATGGGGCGACAGTCGTGGTTGCGAACGTTCAGACGGAGCGGGTAACGCAGTGGCGGTCGCTCGGGGCAAGACCCGGGCATGACACCCCATGAGACGTGGGTGAGCACACTTCCCCTGGGAGCCCGGGTCGCCGGCCCACGTCGCGGACCACGGTTACTTCAACAGGGGTTGCAGCTTTTTGGTCGCCTCAGCCCGGGCCTTCTCGAGGACGGTCGCCAGCTTGACGGGGGCGCCTGCTTGCCGCTTGCTTTCGTCGGCGGCTTCCATGAAGGCATAGATCTCGAGAGTCTCCGACTCGGCGATCGGCACTTTGCCATCGCGGAAGAACTGCACAATCGTGACCAGCAGCGGACGGTATCCCTCGTAAGACCCGATGGGGGCAATCGACTTGGTTCCGAAGGCGGTCCCGCCGTAGCCCGCCGAGCCTCCCCCCGCGTCACTGCGGATTCCCCGGAACGTCCCCACCCGGCCCCCCTTCCAGACCCCGACCGCCAGGTCGATGCCGGGGGTGCTGCTTCGGCTGACGAATTCGCAGCCCTCGCCCATCACGGTGAACAGCGTCTCGACGCCGTGGATGCCGTACCAGAACAGTTCAGGATGCGTCGCCTCGAGCGAACAGGGGCTGTACGCGTCGCAGCCGCGCACTTCGCCCACGGTTTCTCCCCGGCGAATCGCCTGCGCGCCGCTCGAGTACCGCAGCGAAGACGACGAGAAGACGGGGACCTTGTAGTGCCTGGCCGCTTCGAAGATGGCGACCGCGTCGGTGAGCGACCCGGCGATGGGCTTGTCGATGAAGACTGGCTTGCCCGCCTTCAGCACTGGCAGGATCTGCTCGAGGTGCGGGCGGCCGTCGTTCGTTTCCAGCAGCACCGCATCGACCTTGGCGACCAGCGCCTCGATCGAGTCGACAATCTCCACGCCATGCTTCTTCACCTCTTCGGTGTAGCTGGGAACCCGCGAGGTGCTCGACGCGATGTCGGGGCTTCCCTTTGGGTAGGCGGCCACCACCTTGCAGCGGGCCACATCTTCCTTCGCGTTGGGGTCGTTCAGAATCTGGGTGAACGCCGTGGCGTGCGACGTGTCGAGCCCAATGATGCCCACGCGAATGACCTTCGTGGCTCCCTCGGCCTGATCTTGCGGGGCCACCGCCACAGCGGTCGCGCCCAGTGCCGCGAAACTCGCTCCGTCGGGCAGTGCGGGTGCCTCCGGACGCTCGGCAGGGGTCGACTGCGGGGCGGGCTTCGACGCGGCCGGGGTCGCTTCCGCGGGAGTCCCTGCCGCTGGTGCCCCTGCCGGTGGTGTCGGGGTGGCCGGGGTAGCAGCCGCCGGCTGGTCGCTCTTCGCGCCGGGAAGCTTGAGCCCCGGAGGGAGCAGCAGGTCGGCAATTGTGAGGGCGCTGCTGTCTCCCGTCGCCTTCAGCAGGTCGGCGGTCTTCCAGAGTTTCCACGACTTGTCGGCACTGTAGGTGATGAGCGACTCGCCATTGGGCGAGACGACCACTCCATGGATGGGAGCCCGATGAGCGGCCAGGGTTCCCAGGTCGGCGTAGTCTTTCGAGCGCCAGACCTTGAGATCGTTCCCCCCCTTCGAACGCCCCCCGCCGACCGAGACCAGGAACTGTCCCTTGCGGACAAACACCGCTCCGTTGACCGGCCGGTCGTGCCCTTCGCAGACCCCCAGCGACTCGCCCGTCTGGGCATTCCAGACGCGCAGCGTTTCATCCAGCCCGACCGACGCCAGGCGCTGGCCATCCTCAGAGATCGTCACCCCCAGCGCGGCTCGGCCATGCCCTTCCAGCCGCGCGACCGTTTCGCCCTGTGGGGTCAGCACCAGCACCTCGCCCTTCTTGGTGGGCCGGCTGGAGTCTCCCGTCGCCACAACAATCCGCTGCGTCGACCGGCAATACGCCACCCCGTTGACGGGAAAGCGAAAGTCGCGCCACACCGCCAGTGGCTCTTCCCGGCCCAGCTGCCAGAGCCGGACCGATTCATCATCGCTCGCGGTGACAAACTGCCCGGGCTCGTCGGTGAAGGCGATCCCGGTGATATAGCCGCGATGCCCCTTGAGCACCTGCTCGCGCTTTAAGGTCTGGTTGTTCCAGATCACCACCTGCTGGTAGCCCCCACCCACCAGCCACTGTCCATCGGGCGAGTAGGCCAGCGAGCGGAAGTACCCGGCGGGCTCGGTCAGCCGGGTCACTTCGCTGCGATCGGCGAGGGAGAACAGCCGCACTTCGCCATACGAACCCACCGCCACAAACGGCATGGGGCGGTTTGTGGGGTCGAACGCCGCGGCGGTGACCGCCTCGCTGAAGCCCTGGTCCCACACCCCCTGCGGGGCCAGCTTCAGCTGCTTGGGTTCGCCACGCTGGCCCCCCTGATCGACGGCGGACGTCAGACCGGGCAGCCCCAGCAGCAGGGCAATCAGCCCGACTGCGGGCAGTAACGGCAGGAATCGGCGACGGCAGAGGCTCATGGGAACAACACCCGGGGGGAACTTGGCCATACAACGCCCGCTGTAGTATGGCGGGCATCTTCCCCGGGGTGAAGCCAAACCGCAGAAAGCCCCAGCAGTTGGGTGGGGGCCACTGGTGTGGGGGCC
>CAIUHT010000156.1 GCA_903898975.1 uncultured Planctomycetaceae bacterium | reverse complement strand
TGCGTCGGTTGACGCTGGTACGCACTGCGTGCAGTTTCGTGACGGCCAGCGACTTGTTGACCCGCTCGGCCCAGCGGGGTGGGCGGGCCATTGGCCACGAGGAGGGGCGACGCGGATCGCGTTCGGGCTGGCCCAGCCAGCGGTTGCACGAACGCCATCGCGAGTCCTCGGCTCGCTGAACCAGGCCCGCCCGCTTCGTCCGCACGTCGTGGTCTGGCCATGTCGACAGCCTGGCCGCGATCGGCGCTCTCGAAACGAATCCTGACACCGTTTCGCACCCCGTTTCCCGCCCGTCCATCCCCCGGCCCGCGCTGGATCGGGCTGATGAGCCGCCCGGCAACCGGCGTTGGATGACCGCTTGGCAGCTGTGCAAATCGGACCGCAGAAGGAGCTTGCGACGCTGGGTGGTGTGGCCAGCGAGCGCGGACGGGGGTCGCAAAAGCCACCAGGCCTGGGGCCCCCGGCCGTTGCGTCCGGTTCGACTCCCTGCCCTCCAGTTTTCCCTGTTGTCGGTTAGAAACCGCCACAATTCGGTGTGCCAACCCGCAACCGATGGGAAGTGAGGTCTGGTAGTGTTTCGAGGTGGAGCGGACGGGTTCCCAAGCCCTCACGGCCCCAACCCAGCCCGCAGACTCCAAGTGACTCACCAGGATTCGACCGGATGTCCCCCAACGCCCTGATCCATCGACTGTGGATGTCCCCGAACAGGCCAACGGCGGGTAAGAGGCCCGCTGCGACAGCCGCTGGCTCGCTGGGTTGTGCCTCCGTTGCTGCGTTCCGTCACACGACACAGCGCTGGGGGCCAGCCTGGCCGAGCCTGCTTCCTTGGCTGCTGCTGGCCGGGCTGACTCCCGCCCTCGCGGAGGAGCGAATCGTCCGTTCGGCCCCCCAAGTGGTCGATGGGTCGATCACGAGCGCCGGGCAGGCGACGTTTCAGCAGGCCAGCCTGACGCTGCATGGGGTGCCTTGGGCCGAGTACCACCGCACCCTGGTCCGGTTTGATCTCGCGTCGATCGACCCGGCCCGGTTCGGGCAGTTGCGGCGAGCCGTGCTCCGCCTGCACACCCTCAAGGTCGAGAACCGTCTGGGGGTGCCGACGGTCGTTTCGGCCTCCTCGGTCCCCTGGAACGAGCGGGCCACTTTCGCGTCTCCCGATGGTGCCGGCCGCTGGCCGGTGGATGCGAACCGGGCCGAGAACCCCGACCATGCCGCGGTCCTCTCCGGTCAGACCCGGCAGGTCATCACCCAGCCAGGCCCGGTGGAGTTCGACGTTACGGGGATTGTCGAGGAGTGGCTCTTCCAGGGCCGCCCCAACCATGGACTGCTCCTGACGATGGGTGGCCCCATCTTTGGCAAGCCCGGTGCTGGCAGCTGGCGACTCGAATTCGCCAGTTCCGAGGCCACGGAGCACGGGCCCGAACTACGCCTTGAGCTCGAGGGAACCCCTCCCACTCCGCAGTCGGCCCCGCAGCGGGCACTGGCCCTGTATCCCTCGGCGACGCTTCCCCCCGTCCAGAGTCCGCACGTCATCGCGTGGTACGGGCTGAGCGACCGGGAGCTGTGGAAGCGGTTCACCGCCTCCAACATGAGCACCTACGCCTCGATTCCCGAGTGGCTGGCGCAGCGGGGCGTGCTCGACATGACCTGGGGCGAGGGGGGGCCCATCGACTGGCTGCCGACCGAGGAGGCCTGGGAAAAATACTACCTCGGCCTCGCCGCGAACAACCGCGCGTGGTGCATGCATGAATGGCACATGCCGGCGACCAGTGTCGAAGCCCGTCGAGCGGTTCACGCGGCCAGTGTAGCCGAGCGGCGGCACCCGCGGAGTTTTTCGGCGTTCTATTACCAGGGGCAGCGGGAGATGGCCGACCTGGCGAGCCGGGGGGAGCTCGACCTGCTCATCCAGGAAGGCTACACGCACGTGACTCAGGTCTTCCCCCTGCAGGGATTCACCATCGCCCTGCCCGGGATCAAGGAGCGGATCGACATTGCCCGCGAGGCGGGGGCCATCGAGAAGCACATCGTGATGCTGGGGCACATCGCCCCTGCCGACAAGTACCATCCCGGCCACGAGCTGACTGCGGCGCTGCTTGAAGAGCAGATCCGCGACCTGCGGGAGTATGCCCCCGAGATGCCCGGGGTTGGGTTTTACTTCGAGGGGGGGCACGACCTGGCGCTCGAATGCGATCGTCTGGCCCGGAAGTACTTCATCGAGCCAGCCCCGGAGGTCGAGATT
>CAIUHT010000155.1 GCA_903898975.1 uncultured Planctomycetaceae bacterium | reverse complement strand
TCATTCCGGGCCAGCAAGATCATGGCCGACCGGGCGATCGCCAATCCGAAGATCGAGGTGAAGTGGAACAGCACCATCGACGAGGTGCTGGGGAACGACACCGCCGGGGTGACCGGGGTCCGCCTGCGGGGAACAGTCGAAACCGATCGCACCGAAGAGCTGGAGGCCTCGGGCTACTTCTGCGCCATCGGGCACACCCCCAACACCGACTTTCTGAACGGTCAGCTGGAACTGACCTCCAAGAAATACATCGTCTGGACACAGCCCCATCGCACCGCGACGTCGGTCGAAGGGGTGTTCGCGGCGGGCGACGTCGCCGACGACTACTACCGCCAGGCCATCACCGCCGCCGCCTCGGGCTGCCAGGCCGCCCTCGATGCGGAACGCTGGCTGGCACTCAAGGGACTCGACTGACCCTTGCCGGGCGGCCACGCACGGCGGTGCCCCAGGTCCGCGGCTTACGAGTCCGCAGCGCGTTGCCGAGAGGGCAGCGAGACACTTCGCGGGCTCGACCGGGAGCTGAGCCCGAAAGCTGAGGCACTGACGCCTGTCGCAACAGGCGACTGATGCGACAGGTGGGGCTGTCGGGCGTCATCAACAAATCCAGCCGAGGGACCGCGTGCTCCGGGCGAGGCAGCACCTGGTGCGCGCCCGATCGATCACGCTGACTGTCGCCGCAGGTCACTGGGCTGGAACCGTGTGCGCCGTTACGACCGCGCCGAGAGTTCTGTCGAAAGGAAAGTCCGCATGTTGACTGTCGAGGGTTGCCAGGCCCGCCGGGCCCGGCTGTGGGAGCGTTTGCCCCGCGAGGTCGAGTGGGTGCTGGTCGCCGACCCCCGCCACGTCTATTACCTCTCCCGCTTCCTGATTCAGCCCCTCTCGTTCTCTGTCAACGAGCGGGGCTGGCTGCTGCTGGAACGCGACGGGCCGGCGACCTTGCTGGCCGACAACTTCTCCCGCCGCTCGGCAATCGCCCCTCCTGCCGTGGACGTGGAGGAACTGGAGACCTGGTACGACCATCGGCATTCGGTCATCGATCGCGACGCTGCGCTGCTGGCGGCCCTGGCCCGAGTGGCTCCCCGCCTACGCACCCGCCGGGGGCTGATCGAGGGGGAATGGCTCCCCACCCTCGCGGCTGAGTTGCTCCCCACCGGCGCGCCCCGGCTGTCTGTCACTCCATCCGCCGCAGGCGAACCGGCGACCCTCGGCGAACTGCTGCTGAGGATGCGCCGCCAGAAAGACGCCGACGAACTGGCCACCCTGCAGCAGGCGTGCGACGCCTGTGCCGCCGGGCACGCCGCCGCCCTGCAGGCGGTGCTCCCCGGCGCCACCGAGTTCGACGTCTATCGCGCCATTCACGCGGCGGTTCTCGCCCAGGCGGGCCGCCCCGTGCAGATCTACGGCGACTTCCGCGCGAACGACGCCGAGACTCCCAAGCGGGGCGGACAGCCCACCGACCTGCGCCTGGCCGAGGGGAACCTGTACCTCCTCGATTACTCGGTGATCGTGGATGGCTATCGGAGTGATTTCACCAACACCATCTGTGCGGGACAGCCGACCGCCGCCCAGCGAGAGCTGTTCGACTGGTGTGCCCAGGCGTTGCGGGCCGGGGCGGGGGCGCTGCGGGCCGGGGTCACCGGACGCGAGGTCTACGAGGCGACGGCGGGCCCGCTGCGGGCCTCATCGCACGGGCAAACCTTCACCCATCATGCGGGGCATGGGCTGGGCATGGCGCACCCCGAGGCCCCCATCCTCGTCGCGGAATCCACCGACACGCTGCTCGCGGGAGATGTCGTGACAATCGAGCCGGGGCTGTATGTGCCCGGCGTGGGAGGCATTCGCCTCGAACACAACTATGTGGTCACAGCCGAGGGGAGCCGGGTGCTCAGCCAGCACACGCTGGCGTTGACCCCCAGCACCGCGGGGCGATGACCCCGCCCGGGATCATGGGTCAATTCAGCCCGACAACCTCGCGCCCTGTGGCTGGACGCAGGGTCGCCCACGACGCGCTCCTGACGGGTTGCTCACGAAGATCCGGGCTTCTGGTTGAGATCGACCCCCATCTCCAGCCGCCAGAGCTTCATGTCTTCCCAGACATCCTTCTTCGCCGAGGGGGTGCGCAGCAGGTAGGAGGGATGATACGTGCAGAGCACGCGGGCTCGGCCGTGGCGGAAGAACTGGCGGCGCAGCTTGCCAATCGACTGCGTGGTCTGCAGCAGGTTCTGCGCCGCGACCGTCCCCCAGCAGACAATAAAGTCGGGATCAACCGTGGCCAGTTGCCGGTCGAGGTACGAGCGGCAATTGCGGCATTCCTCCAACTGGGGAACGCGGTTGCTGGGGGGCCGGCATTTCAGCACGTTGCAGATGTAGATCTCCTCGCGCTTCAGTCGGCACGCCTCGATGATTGAGTTCAGCAGTTGACCGGCGGCACCGACGAACGGTTCCCCCGTGCGGTCTTCATCGGCCCCCGGGGCTTCCCCCAGGAACAGGATGCGGGCGGCGGGATCCCCCACGCCGAAGACGGTCTGCGTGCGGGTCGAGGCGAGTTCCGGGCAGAGCCGACAGTCCCGCACCTCAAGTTCCACCTGCTGCAACGCCACCCGCCGCTCGTCGCGGGTGGCGGTCGAGGGGGGCGCGTTCAGCGGCAGCAACAGGGGCGAAGGGCGGAAGACCGGGTTGGCCAGGGGACCGGCGGGAGAGGAGCCCGCCGGGCGATTCGCCGCGGGGGCCGCGGGCGTGCCGAGCGGAGCGGTGGTTGCGCTGGCGGTGGTTGCGCTGGCACCCTGGGCACTGGCGCTGGACGGGCGGTTGGCCAGCCAGGGGGTGGGGCCTCCCGGGACCGCGGCACGCGACGGGGTTGGTGTTCCGGCGGGGGGCGCGGCGGCGGGAGGCGGAGGGGTGACCGCGACGCGGGGGAACTGATCGACACCCGCGAGGCGGTACAGTTCGAGAGTCTGCCGCAGGGCTCTGCGGTATTCCACAGGGTCGAGCATGGTCATGGTCGTGTCGCCCGTCGACCCGACTGACTGGCCCCCTGCGAAAGCTTCCCGGCCCGCCACCGTCGCCAGGTGGGCTCATCGAACTGAAAATCTTCGCCGGTGAGATCGGTCAGCGCTTCGCGGACCGACAGGTTCTTTTCATCCACGTTGAAGTACACCGTCCGCATCCGCTGGCGAACACCATTCGAGAACGGATTGTCGAACACGATGCCCTGGGGTAACTGGCCGGCCGCCAGCATGTTGGCGATCTGCGGCGGCAGCGTGGAGGGGTCAATCGCCTGCAGCCAGCGGCCGTCGGTGGTCGAACCGACCGTGTTTTCGGGAACCTGCATCTGGTAGCGATGGCGGGTGACCAGCGCCTCGATCAGCTCGGGAACCACCTTGTCGTCACCCAGCTTGCCCAGGGCCCACCCCGCACGATTGACCACCAGGTTGTTGTCGTTGCGCAGGGCCCGCAGGTAGACCGGCTGCGCACTGGCCCCGCCCCACAGCTTGAACCCCTGCAGCGCCCGGTCGCGGACCATCCCCGAGTCGTCGTGCAGCGTCAGTTCCACCAGTCGGCGGAGCGATGCCGGGCACTCGAGATTCGACAGCACCTCGGCCAGCAGCAGTCGCAGCGGCTCGGCCTGGGCTTTCTGAAAGGTCCGGATGACGGCGACCGCGGCGGTTGGGTCGCGCAGCTTGCCAAACTCGGCCAGCCCCTCGGCCTGCCGCTGCGGGTCATCGGTCAGCAGCCAGCCGTACCACATCTTCACTGGCTTGAACCACTGCTTCTGGGCGGCGGAATCCTGTTCCTCCTGTTCCAGCAGCGGGACCTCTTGGGGTAACACCCATTTCCCCTTGTGCTTCACGAACCCCTTCGACTGCTGGACTTCGTCGGGAGACATCCAGGTTCCCCCGTGCCGGCGGTGACCCAGCGCCTTGCGGGCAATCTCGTTCTGCGACTCGTGGCGCAGGACCTGTTCGAGGTGCCTCGTCCGCTCGCTGGTCAAGCCTTGTTCCCGGCACCAGTCGGCGAGGGCCAGCTGGCCGGCGGCGGTGTCGGGGGTGTGGGCCAGTCGGTCGGCGTACTGCTCGCGCACCAGGGTCCGGCGCTGCACCGAGACGACATCGCCCGCCTCGACTTCGACCGTGGCCCCACTGAGGGTGCGAATGCTCCAGCGGCCTGATCCCGCGGGAGGATCGGGCTCGGCGACAATCTGCCCCGACAACCGGCCCCCCGACTGCAGCACCAGCACGTCGGCTCCGACCGTGCGGGCGAAGAGTCCGGCCAGCAGCAGGGCCAGCCATGGCATCGCGCGATGCATGTTCCGTTCCTGTCGGGGTTGAAGCGGGGCGGGGGCGAAGCGGTTGGCAGCGCAACCGCGAGGGCGGGCGAAACGGGTCCAGTCCCCTCCGGGAATTTTACGGCGGGCGGATCGCAGCCCGCAAGAAGGGGGGCGACTGAAGGTGGCGAGGATGCCGGCTGGGTTTGAGCCGCAGGTGGGTGAGCCCTCGCCGGCGACGGTGGGCTGGGCGCGTGGGCGGGGGCCTGAACGGGGACGGGGGTGGGGACGGGCGAGCGGGGGCTGCCAAGAGCGCGGGCGGGACCGGTTGTATGCCAGATACCAGCTGTTCGGACTCTGCGGAGGAAGGGGGGCTGGTCGGGGTTTTGCGAATCGGGACCAGTGTTTGACCGATGGCAGGAACGAGGGAGTGCGCGCCGGCGAATCTTTCCGCTGGCACGCGGTCTGTCGCCACCGGTAAACTGGAGGGGTCCGGAGAGACCCCGCCCCGGGGCGGGGCTGCTGCGCCCGGGCGGCCGGGTCTGCGGTCTGGTTCAGGGGAAGGTGGTTCACGATGCGTGCTGTACTGGCGGGCTGGCTGCTGTTGACGATGCTGCTGGTGGGACCAGCCCCGGCCCAGGGTCCGGTGGGCTCCAACCATCGGGGCCTCATCCCAGAGCAGGATCTGAACCGCCTCGGGCTCACCCGCTCGTGGTGGGGACACGCGGTTATGAACCGCCAGCGCGACAAGCTCTCGCACCTCACCGCCGACGAAACGCTGGTGGTTGGTCAATCGTCCACCGGCGTCGTTTCGGCGTTTGACGCCGAGAGTGGCAAGCTGAAGTGGTACAAGCAGCCCGGCACGACCGACTCCCCCGCCTACCCCGCGGCGTACAACGACAAGTACGTCTTTATTATTCACGGCTCGCGGCTGTCAGCTCTGAAGCGTGACACCGGGGTCGAAGCGTTCACGCTGGGGTTGCCCAGCCAGCCCAGTTCTTCGGCCATCGCCGACGACAAGCAGATCTACTTCGGCTGTCTCGATGGCAGTATCTTCGCCTACGACCTGGTGAAGACCGAAGAACTGCACCGGGACGGGAAGCTCCCGGAGTTCGCCGACGTGGCGCTCATCTGGCGCTACCGGACCTCGCGTCCCATTCCCGACCGTCCGGTGCTGCAGGGATCACAGGTGGTGTTCAGCAGCCTGAACGGTTCGGTCTATGCGGTGTCGGCACTCGACCGGAAACTGGCGTTTCAGTTCGAGACCGACGCGGCCCTCAGTGCCCCGATGGCCCGCTACAAAGACCTGCTGATCCTGGCGAGCGAAGATTTCAACGTTTATGCGATCGACCTGAGCAGTGGGCGGTTGCGATGGCAGTTCACCACGGGGCTGACCATCAAGCAACCCCCGGTGGTGGTGGGCGATGACGTCTACGTCCTGCCCGAGCGGGGAAGCATGTACAAGGCCAATGCC
>CAIUHT010000154.1 GCA_903898975.1 uncultured Planctomycetaceae bacterium | reverse complement strand
GCTGTACGACTTTTGGAACCTGCGATTGAGGGACTGGGAAAAGTCCACGATCCGGCGTTGATCGGAATCCCGCAGCGTCGCGGGCCGGTCGAGGTACAGGATCGGCGCTCCGGCATTCCGCAGTTCGGTCGCGGAATGCACGGCTGGGAGGAAACCATTGCCATACGTCAGCGGTCCCCCCTTCAGAGGCCCATCGCGCATGACCACATACCCGGGCAACTCCTCCGATTCCGAACCCAAGCCGTACTTGGTCCAGGCCCCCAGGCTCGGTCGTCCCATCTGGCTGGACCCGGTGTGGGTCAGGTACAGGGCGGGGGCATGGTTGAACTCGGTGTGATGGCAACTGCGAACGATGGCCAATTCGTCGGCGACCTCGGGCAGATGCTCGAACAGATCCGACATCTCGATCCCCGACTCGCCACACCGCCGAAATCGCCGCTGGCTGGGAAGCAATCGGGCTTCGCTCGCCTTCGTGAACTCGAGGTTCAGATTCGCAAAGCTCGGCGGCAGGGTTTGGCCGGCATGCTCGAGCAGCAGTGGCTTGGGATCGAACGTATCGACCTGGCTGGGGCCTCCGTGCATGAACAGGGAGATCACTGCCCGGGCCTGGGCTGGATGATGCGTTTCCCGGGAGGCCACGGGGTTGTCCGCACCCCGACACCGCCGATCCAGATCGAGCAGTGCGAGCGCCCCGATCCCCATGCCCGCCTGCGCAAGCCACGATCTGCGATTCCCGCCCCGGTCAGCAAGACTTGGTGAAAGGCTGTGCATTCAGTTCGTGCCGATGAATTCCGCGGAGTTGAAGAGGGCCAGGCAGAGATCGGCCAAGGCACGTTCCGCCGCGCGGTTCAGGCCCCGGGATTGGTAACTCGCGCGTGCCTGGGCCAGAAAGTCACCCGCCGCCTGTTGCTCTTCTGGTGTGATGTCGCGACTGTACGCCAGCAGCCAGGCGAGCCCCAACTGGTCCGTTTCGTTGTCGCCCGCCTCCCGAATCAGCCGCTCGCCCAGGGCGATCGCCTGGAGGGCGACGATGTCGTTGTTGAGCAGCGTGAGGGCCTGCGCCGGGACCGTGGTCGTCTGCCGGGTCGGGCAACTCACGCTGTTGTTGGGCGGATCGAAGGCCTCGAAAAACGGGAACCGAAACGAGCGGCGATTCAGCAGATAGATCGCCCGCCGATTCTGCTCTGCCGTCACCGGCCACTTTTTGGCAGGGTTCTGCTCGATGTCGTAGACGCCCCGCAATTCCTCGTCGGAAAGCGGTGGGACGAAGGGGGGCCCGTGACTCTGCCGTTCCAGGGTCCCCGCCGTGGCATGGAGATGATCCCACACCTCCTCGGCCGACAATCTCCGCGACGGAAAACTTGACAGCCACCTGTTCTCAGGATCGACTTCCATCGCCCGCGGAGTCCGCTGGACCGATTGCTGGTAAGTGGCCGAAAGCACGATCTGGCGATGCAGCCGCTTCAGGTCCCAGCCACTCTCCCGAAAATCGTGAGCCAGCCAATCGAGCAGTTCGGGATGCGTCGGCGGTGCCCCCTTCAGACCGAGGTCGTTGGGAGTCGCCGCAATCGCCCGACCGAAGTGCCACTGCCAGACGCGATTCACAAAACTCCGGGCCGTCAGCGGGTTGGCGGGAGACACCAACCACTTCGCCAACTCGGCGCGGCGCTGAAGATGCTCGCCACTCCCCCCCGGCAGTTCACCCCCTCCCGGGAAGAAGGCGGGGGTGGACGGGGCGATCAGCCCGCGTGGCTTCGCCAACTCGCCCCGTGCCAACAGGCGGACGGGGGTCGGACTCGCCGCGTGTCTCAGGATCCGGAAGTGATTCCGTTCGCCTCTCCCCCACCCCTTTTTGTTGGTGTTGCGATCCCAGGTCTCGCTGGCCGCGAAGATCGCCTCCAGTCCGAAGTAATCCCGCTGGCTGATCGGATCGTACTTGTGGTGATGGCAATTGGCACAACCCACGGTCAATCCCAACATCGCCTCGCCGAAAGTCGAAACCTGGTCGGTGCGGCGGACGTACTCGAGCATCTCCGGGTACTGATCGAGTGCATTGGGCCAAGGCCCCAGTGTCCACAGGGCGACCGCCTCCGACATCGCCTC
This sequence comes from uncultured Planctomycetaceae bacterium, assembly GCA_903898975.1. Classification (GTDB taxonomy): domain Bacteria; phylum Planctomycetota; class Planctomycetia; order Planctomycetales; family Planctomycetaceae; genus UBA10511. Next base: position 1,738 of record CAIUHT010000154.1, on the reverse strand, counting down.
CCCGTCTTCCGGCCAGAGTTCATCGCCAGCCACCTGCTCCCCCAGGAACCGATCGATCGGCAGATTGGTCGCCAGGCTGCGAATGACATAATCCCGATAGCGCCACGCCTGCTCGTAAAGAATGTCGGTCTCAAATCCGCCCGAGTCGGCATACCGCACCACATCGAGCCAATGCCTCGCCCAGCGTTCGGCATAGGCCGTCGAGCCCAGCAGTTGTTCGACCAGTCGCGGATAGGCCTCGGGCCGGTTGTCAGACAGGAACTCGCGCACCTGATCGGGGGTCGGAGGCAGTCCGGTCAAATCGAAGGAGAGCCGCCTGAGCAGTTCAGGGCGGCTTGCCACCGGCGCGGGCTCCAGATTCGTCCGTTCCAGTTGCCGGACGACGAACGCATCAATGGAGGTCGCCATCCAGTCAACGTGCGACGACTGGGCAGGGATCGGAAGCGGTGGCTGCCGCACGGGCTGAAAGGCCCAATGCGCGCGGTATTTCTCGAGGCGTGGATCGGGCGTTTCCTCGCTTGCGGGCCAGGCGGCCCCCTGGTCGATCCAGGCCCGGATCAAGCCAATCTCGGCTGGGGTCAGGCGATCCCCGTCGGGAGGCATCACCCGTTCGGGATCGAGGCCCGAGATGCGCTGGACCACGGCACTCGAGATGCTGTTGCCCGCCAGGAGAGCCGGCCCCGTCTCGCCCCCCTCCAGCAACTGGGCCCGCGTCCCCAGCGACAAGCCCCCCGAGTCGAGCCCCGGGCCGTGGCAGTCGAAGCAGTATTTCCGCAACAGCGGCTTGATGTCGGTTGCGAAATCGACGGGACGTTTCGCGCTCGGCGGAAGATGCGGCGCGACCTGAACGGCGTCGTAATGCACCTGCACCTGTTCCTCGGAGAGGACCTGCGTGTAGATGGCAACGCCGGCGAGGGCTCCGCGAAAGTAACGCCCCCCTGTCTCCCGGCTCTCGCCGCCGATCTGGATGGGGCGTCCATTGCGGATGGAACCGGCGCTGTCCTGGGCACGATCGACGACCTTGCCATCGATAAACAGCACGTTGTCGCCCGTGCTGCTGCGGGTCCAGACCAGGTGATGGAAGCGACCGTCATTCAGATTCCGCGGGGAGGACAGCACCACATCACCGCCGCCCGACGGACCGATCCCGACGAGAATTCGCCCCTCATTGACCCCCTCACTCAAGCTCCCGCCGATGATCCCCCAATCGCCAGAGGCCCAACCGCTGGTGAACTTGCTGACGAGGGTCGCGCTGCCGGGCCAATACCGAGCCTCCCACACCTGATCGCTGCGGAACCAGAGTTCCACCGAGAGGCTCTGGCTCTCCAGTGTGCTGGAACCAGCGACCTCGACGAGATCCCGCCCGCCGAAGAGGGCGGCAGTCGCCGGGAGCTGGTCAGCCAACTCGCTGACCTCAACCCCCTTGGTCGGAACCCCCTTCCACGAGTTCCCCTCGGCAGGGCCCTCCTCCGGGGATTCGCCAGAGTCCGAGTCGGCGGCTGTCAGCGGGAGGTAAGAGAACACCGGCCGGGTGGCGTGAATCTCGTCAGCCGCCCGACCGTCGCGGTCCGAACACGCCTGCGTGGCGCGACCGAGGGTGAAGAGCAACACGAGCAGGCAGACAAGCGGTCGCATCGGTTTTTTCCGGGGTCGCTGGCGGGTTTCGATGACGGTATGAGCCAGGGGAGACCCCGTCAAGAATCGTCGGACCAGGGCACAAGGCCAGCGAGCGGAGAGG
>CAIUHT010000153.1 GCA_903898975.1 uncultured Planctomycetaceae bacterium | reverse complement strand
GTGGGTCAGGGCGCTGCGGCCGTGAGTCCCCACGACCAGCAGGTCGGCCCCCTCGGATTTGGCGGTGTTGACGGTCTCGACGGCGGGGTTGCCTTCTGGAAGCACGATGCGTCCGTGAGTGATTCCCGCTTTCTGGAGGGCGGCGGCCCCTTCTTTTTGAGCATGCTGCCGCTGCAGATCACCCAGGTTGGAAGGCAGATAGCTCTCGGAGACCGGGGGAAAGCCCGACAGAAAGTCCGGTTTTTCGACGACGTGGCACAACACCACTTCAGCCTGAAATGGCTTGGCCAGCGCGGCTGCGTACTCGAGCGCTGCCTGAGAGTGCCTGCTGAAATCGGTCGCAACCAGAATGCGTTGCAGTTTGAACATCGAAGCGGAGTCCCGAGGAGAAACCAGAGATTTCCGGAACGCGCGGCCACCACGCGACACCACACTCCGCTGGGGGCCACATCCATAAGGGAGCCAGGCGAGCAGACCCAGGACGATCCCTTCCGGGTCGGTACCATAATGCATGCGCACTGCGTAAAGCCAGTCGCCCCGCAGTGGAGGTTGGCGGGCGTTGCCCGTTTCAGGTGCTGGGGGGACCGCGTGCCGGGGGATCAGTGCGGGAGTTCATGAGCGGCTGATCCCGCCCCCCAAGCCGGAGGCGAGGGGAGCCGGCAAGCTCACCTGCCGGCGGTCGGGTGCCCTGATGCCGGGCTGGGGTCGCGTGCCACAAGCGAACTCACTGCGGGCGTGCCAGGGGGGGAACGTGGGATGAGTCGGGGCGGGGAGGCGTGGGACGCCGTTTCGGGGTGAAGTGCGTGCCCCCTTGGGGTGGTGATGAAACCCGTGCTCGCCACCGACCAGCCCCGGGTAATTGACACTCTTTTCTGGGAACCTTAGCATCCTGCGCAGCTTGAAGGTCGGGCGCACACCGAGTTCAAGCGCCCCGGCTTCACTCTCGTTCGACTGTCCCACGCACTCGGGTCGACCATGCAGAGTCTCAGATCGCTGAGGTGTCTGGCCCTCTTGGCCAGTGTCTGGCTCGGCCTGGGGTCAGCGCCAGTCCGCGGCGCCACCGACGAGCAGATTCAGGCGTCGATCAATCGGGCGGTGGGTTATTTAAAGGGGGCAGTCACCTCGCAGCGCGGGGGACACCTCTCCCTCATGGTGCTGGCCCTGTTGAAGGCTGGCGTTCCTGCCGACAGTCCCGAGGTCAAGGCTGGTCTGACAGCGATGGCAGCCCAGGTCGCCAACGGCGTTTACACGCCGGTCGACCATCACCGCTACGAGGCCGGCGTGGCCCTGATGGCGTTCGGGACCGCCGACCCCGTCGGATACAAGCCACAGATCGAGGCGATTGCCAGGTACCTCATCGAAGCGCAAGAGGCGCACGGGGGCTGGCACTACCCAGCCGGGACCGGAGCGGGGACGCTGCCCGGAGGGGGCAATGCGGGCGATACCAGCATCACGCAGTACGCGATGCTGGGTCTGTGGGAGGCGAGTCGGCATGGGGTGAATGTGCCCAAGCGGGTGTGGGACAACGCCGCCGCGTGGCACATGAAGACGCAGTTGCGCGACGGGGGCTTCTGCTACCAGCCCAATCCGTTCGTGGCGAACCCGCAGATGACGCACTCGATGACGACCGCCGGCACGGCCAGCATGCTGCTGGCGCGGCTGATGCTGTACCCGGACGCGAAAGAGTTGCCGACCGAAGAAATTGCGGAGGAACCAGCG
>CAIUHT010000152.1 GCA_903898975.1 uncultured Planctomycetaceae bacterium | reverse complement strand
GGCTTATCGCCCAGCACCTGCTCGAGCAGCAGGCTGGCTTCGGGGTCGGCCGGGTCGAAGGCAGGTCCCGCGTCGCCCCCCTGGAGTGCCTGCTCGCGTCCGGCCAGCGACAGCCCACCCCGCGTTGTTTCGGTCCCGTGGCAGCGAATGCAGTGCCGCTCGAGAACCTGGGCAGCCCGCTTCGTCAGTTCCGCCGCTTTCGGCCCCGTTTCTTTTGGCCCGGTCTCTTTCGGCCCCGATTCTTTTACCCCGGGCTCTTCCGCAGGGGCGGGCGCAGGCAGCCAGCCCAGCCCGACGACCACGGCGAGCGCGGAGCAGACCAGCCAGTTCCGCAAGGTGGAGAGGTGGCGCGACCCGTGCGTTGACTCGGCGCAGGGGGCGAACCGTTGGGGGGTGGAGAACCTCGCGCGGGGGAGATCCGAACGGGTCACTGGGAACATGGGCAACCCCGGTAGATTGATCCGGCGCGTCACGGTTTTTCATGGGGAGCGAGCACTCTCCACGGGCAGCGGTTTGCACCCGCTTCCACCAGCGTCTACCATCCCCCGAGCGCTGAGCACTGTCAAGCGGCACCGACAGGGAGTGTGCCGTGGTCGTCAGGCGACCTGTGTATGTCTGCCCACAGCGGTCTGGACCGTGTGGATGAATTGAGCGCCGCACTGGAAGCGGCGATTGTGGGGGGAGAATGGGAAACGGGGCAACGACTGCCCGCCGAACCCGAATTGGCCGCCCGGTTTGACGCCGGGCGGGCCGACCTCCGCCGGGCTTTGGCCCGCATTGCCTCTAGAGGGCTGGTTGTCCCGGCACCGGGGCGCGGGTTCCGCGTTCTCTCGGCGGGGGACCGGCAGGTGACGCAGGGGTACCAGGCCCTGCTGCAGGCCGAACCGGCCCGGCTCGAAGATCTGGCGACGGTCCGCCAGGTGCTCGAGACGGCGATCGCCGCGGCGGCCGCCCGCAATCGCACCCCGACGCACCTGCGAGCCCTCGCCCGGCAGCAGGACATTCTCTTCAATCCCCGGCGCAGCCTGGCGGCTCACGTGCGGGCCGACGGCGAGTTCCATCGCCTCCTGGCCCAGGCGACGGGAAACAGCGTCTACCCGCTGGTGCTGGCTCCCATCCAGAATCGCCTGACCGAAAGTCGGCTGCAGACGCTGAAAAGCTTCGGTGCCCAGATCGCGCACATGCACCACCAGCGAATTCTCGAGGCGGTGCGGGCCCGGGATGAATCCGAGGCGGCGGCCGCGATGGGGGAACATCTGCAGGTCAACCAGCGGCACCTCGAGCACCTGGGCGAAACCCGCGGTGGCCAAGACCCGCTCGACACTGAGCCGCCCCCGCTCCGGCCCGTCCGCCGGCCCCGTCCGGCACGCTGAGTCGGTCTGGCACGCGAATCCCGTCTGGCAGGCCGGTCCCGTGCCGCCCGGTGAACCGGTCGGGAGGGCTGATCCGGTCCCCCCCCGTCGCCCCCGCTCCCCCGCCAAACCCGTCCGGCTCGGCGGGCAGCCCACGGGGGGGGCGCCCTGGCTGAGGCGGGATGCCGGTCGCCATTCGCGGGGATGTCCCGACTGGGCGATTCTCCAGTTGAGGCGCATGGCGTCCCGCTGTACCATCGCCCCGCCGCGGGGGCGGCGTGGGCCACAGACGCTCCAGCCATCAGGTGGCGGGGGCGAGTGGCGAGTATTTGGGTCGCTGAGGCGTTGGGGTTGGGTCATACCCCACAGCGTGAGTGGCGGGCCGCCGCAGGGTGTTGGCGTTGCTTCCGGGGTGAACTTCCGAGCGGGACACGGTGACCGTCTCCTCGTCCGGCGTCCCCCCGCGTTGCCAGCGCGCATTCCACCGATTCCTGGCGTTGGCCCGCCGTTCATCGCCTCTTGGCGGCCTCTGTCCGGCGGTGTGTGCCCCGGTTCCAGTGTTCACAGGTTTTTCGTCCGAGTTCACACTAGAGAGAGGGTGTTCGATGCAGCTTCCTAATCGTCTGATTGCTGAGGTCCTGGGAACCTTCTGGCTTGTCTTCGGTGGCTGCGGCAGTGCCGTGCTGGCCGCCGTGTTCCTGGGCAAAATGGGTGAAAACCCCATCAATCTCGGCATCGCCTTCGTGGGCGTGTCGCTCGCCTTCGGTCTGACGGTGCTCAGCATGGCCTACACCATTGGCCATATCTCGGGCTGCCATCTCAACCCGGCGGTCACCGTGGGGTTGGCGGTGGGCAAGCGGTTCCCCATGTCCGAAGTGGTTCCTTACATCATCGCCCAGGTCATCGGCGCTGTCGCCGGGGCCGCCGTGCTGCTGTTCATTGCCAGTGGCAAGCCGGGCTTCTCGGTTGGGACCGGGGCCGGGGCGTTCGCGACCAATGGCTACGGTGAGCTGTCTCCCGGGGGCTACGGGATGGTGCAGTGCTTCGTGACCGAAGTCGTGCTGACCTTCTTCTTCCTGCTGATCATCCTCGGTTCGACCGATTCGCGGGCCCCCGCCGGGTTCGCTCCGCTCCCCATCGGCCTGGGCCTGACGCTGATCCACCTGATCGGCATTCCGGTCACGAATCTGTCGGTCAACCCCGCCCGCAGCACTGGCCCGGCGTTGTTCGCCGGTGGCGCGTACGTCGGCCAGCTGTGGCTCTTCTGGGCCGCCCCCATCGTCGGGGCGGTGCTTGCCGGCCTGGTGACCAACGCGGTCTTCGCCAAGTCCGAGCGCTAACCTGCCAATCCTCCTCCCAACGCCCCAGCCGGGGCCCCGGGAGAGGAGACTGAAACACCCGGGGCCGGGTCGGTCTGCCGTAACACGCACCGTCCCGGCCCCGCGTTCATTTCAACCCCCCAAACCCCGAAACCCCAAACCCCGAAACCCGAAACCCGCACCCCAATACGCTTCCCCCCGCCAAGTTCGCATGCCGTCCACCAGTTCCCGTCGCTTCGTGCTGCTGGCCTTGGGAGGGGGCGCGCTGGTGCTGCTGGCGACCTGGCTGGCGCGCAGTGGGGTGCTGGGACCGCTGCTGACCCGACTCTCTGAGCTGGTTCGCGATTGGGGACCCTGGGGCCCGGTCGCGCTGGGCCTGCTGTATCTTCCGGTCTGCCTGCTGATGCTCCCGGGGTCGCCACTCACGCTCTTGGCCGGGTTTGTCTTTGGCCAAACGCTGGGCGGGTTTTTGTGGACGCTCGCCTGTCTTTCGCTGGGGAGCACCGCCGGCGCGACAGCCGCGTTCCTGGCGGGGCGAACCCTGGCCCGCGACGCCATCCGCGACCGCGTGGCCCAGTCACCGCGGTTCCAGCAACTCGATCGGGGAGTGGTTCGCTCGGGCTTCACCCTGGTGCTGCTGGCCCGGCTGTCCCCCGTGCTCCCCTTCAACCTGCTCAACTACGCCTTCGGGCTCACCGGGCTCCCCCTCTCGACTTACGTGCTGGCCTCGTGGCTGGGAATGCTCCCCGGGACGGTGCTGTTTCTTTACCTGGGAGCGTCGCTGGGCAATCTCGCCGAGGTGGCGACCGGGCAGGTCGCCCGCACTCCCGCCCAGCAGGCCCTGTTCGTCGTCGGCCTGCTGGCCACGCTGGGGTTGGTTCTGCTGCTCGCCCGACTGGCCCGCCGGGCCCTCGCTGACACATAATCGACCAGCGTCTCTCCGCGCGGGCCCCGCAGTTCCCTCCACGGTCGGCGTGGAAACGCAGACCTGAGACGTAGGGAAGTGAAGCGGGCTCGGTGCGTTCGGTGGGTTGTTCGTCACGGCTGTGTCGCCAGCGTTCCCTGGCGGACATTCCCCGACGGACTCTCGACAGTGGTTCAGCGCCATCGGCTGGCTGTGTCACTGGGGACCGCGATCCAACGAGCCGTGTTTGCTGACTTTGGCGTTCGTCCCGGTCACGCTCTGCGTC
>CAIUHT010000151.1 GCA_903898975.1 uncultured Planctomycetaceae bacterium | reverse complement strand
TGCCGACAGTTCCAGGCTCAGCCACTGGCAGTTGGTGTCGAGCTTGGCTCCGGTAGTCAACTCGGTTCCAATCGACAGGATCTCGGCACGCATCGGGCAGGCTCAGGCTTGGTTCAGTATCGCAGTTCGACGCCGACGCCCCCCGCCGAATCCAGCGGGTCGTACCACGGATCGACCCGCCAGTTGGCTCCCCGAGCCTGGCGCGAGAGGGCGACGCTCTTGCCGATGGTGTACCCCAAAACCGCGCCGAACACCACGTCCGAGAGGTCGTGCTCCTGGGCGTCAATGCGGCTGTAGCCGACCAATCCCGCGAGGGCCAGGGCCGGGACCCCCGCCGGCCAGCCATACCAGGTGTCGATGTTGGCGGCGATTGTGAAGGTCGAAGCGGTGTGGAATGAGGGAAACCCCCACCGCCCGTCCTGGAAATGATCGCTCGGGCGGGAGGTGTCGGCGATCCCCTTCAGGGTGAGCACCGCAATTCCGGTGTAGGTGTACGAGGCCAAGGTGGAGGTCATGAACTGATGGAACGGTTCATCCTGCCGCCAGAGGCTGTAGCCATAACCCACGAGCAGCGTGGGGACCTGCCAGAGGGGATCGCCAAAGGCGTTGAGGACTTTTTCCGCATCGCCAAGCCGACCGGGAGAATCGGCGACAGCGGCCCGAACCTCACCATCGACGTTTTCGCGGAGCGCGAGCGAGACGCCCGCTCCGGCCCCCACGATGAGCAGATTCCGCCACGAGGCCAGGCTGGCCAGGTCGCGGCGGACTTCGGGGAGCAGATCGCGGAGATCATCCCGCAAGCGGAATTGCGGGGGGGCCTCGAAAGCGAGTGCGGGATCGAGGGTGGTCCAGTCGAGGGGCACTTCGGTCCAGCCCTCGGTCTCGGTCCAACCCCGCACCAGGCCGGACTCGAGGATCGGATCGCGTTCCGCGGTGCCAGCCCAGCCATTCCCCCGGTCGCTGGGGTTCGATGAGAACACGAAGTCCTCTTTCGCGCCGTCCCAGCGATCTGTGCCGGTGAAGCCGACCGAGGGAGAGGGAGCCACGGAGGCCGCCGAGCCTGAAGGTTCCCCCCAACTCGACTGGGGCCACAGGGCCAGCCCGCAGAGCAGCAGGCACCAGTGTGTCAGCCCCTGCCAGCCCGTGGCGCGGCTTGGCCCCAGCGGCGAGCGCTGCGAGCGAGAGGGTGCGAGGCGAGGGCCGGGCCAGCCGGCTCCTCGATCCGCCGAGGTGGGGGCCACACAGAGGTTCATGCCTCCCAACTTCGGATGCCGCTCCACCCCAAAATTGGTGAAACCGCCACCATCGCCACGCCTGCGACGACCAGCAAAGTCGCCCCAACCCTCCCAGTCCGCCTGCACAGACGACTCTGACCACGGGCTCGAGTGACCCCGTTTCAGGGCTGTGAGCCCTCGGGAATCTTCCGATCCCGAATGGACTGCTGGAGTTCCCGAACCTGCGCATCCCCCGGGGCCAGCCGAGCCGCGATGTCCGCCGCATCGAGGGCCTCGGTCCACGCTCCTCGGGCAGCGTACGCCCGGGCGAGATCGACCTGTGCCAACACGAGGGCGGGGTTCGACGCCAGCGCGGCACGGAGCGCCGAAATCGCTTCGGGCACCCGCCGCAACTTCAACAACACTCGCCCCTTGCGGTACAAGGCCTCGGCGTAATCGGGCTTGATTCCGGTCGCCTGGCTGTACATTTCCAACGCTTCGTCGAGCTCCCCGGCCGCTTCGAGGGCGTTCCCGAGGGCGAATCGGCAACCGGGCTCGTGGGGAAACCCGGAAACCGTTTCCCGAAAGATCGCGATGGCTGCGGGCAGATTCCCCTCCCTCAGGCGGATCTGTCCCAGGTTGATGCGGACCATGGGAAGATCGGGACGGTCGAAAATGAGCCGTTTCAGCGACTCGGAGGCGGCAGCCAGGTCCCCGCTGGCCAGCTGCAGGTCGGCCATCTTGGCCAGCCGATTGGACGACAGGTCGAGCTGGTCGACCGCAGCGAGAAACTCATCGGGCATGACCCGTGGGGCGGGGGGAAACGCGTCGATCCGCTCCTGCAGGCGGGCCGCTGCGACGTTGTCTCCCCGAGCCCGCAGCAGGCCGATCTTTTCCTGCAGCACCTCCCGCGACTCGGGGGCCACCTGCAGGGCCTGTTCGATCCACGCCACTGCCTCGGGAAGCTGGTTCTGCGCGGCTTCCAGCCGGGCCAGGCCCAGCAGCGGAATGGGGCTGTCGGGAGCCAGCCGGGCCGCCGTCGAATAACTCGCCCGCGCCTGTGGAATTCGATTCAATCGCACCTGGCACTCGGCCATCCGCTGCCAGAGCGGTGCATAGTCACTGCGGAGAAAACTCGCCTGCTTGAACGAATCGACCGCCTCGGTCAGGTTCTGGTCTTCGCACAGCACGCCCAGGTAGTACTTCCAGCGAAACTGGCGCGGATCGAGGCGACTGGCCTGCCGGAACAGTTCCCGGGCTTCCTGCCGAAAGTCATGGGCGAAGCAGAGCATTCCCAGGTGACCCCGCAGCCGGCCTGATTTGGGGTCGGCCAGACAGTCGGCATACCCGTCGTCGAGGGCCTTGGCGATGGCGGGGGCGACGCGGCTGGTGTCGAT
>CAIUHT010000150.1 GCA_903898975.1 uncultured Planctomycetaceae bacterium | reverse complement strand
GGCGCCCTCCCAAGGGGCGTCCTCCCGAGGGGCGGCCTTCCCGAGGGGTGTTGCTCCCGGCGAGCCGGTTGGCCGTCAGTTGCTGCAGGCCGAGGGCTGGCCGTCTGCAGGTGCCTTACGGCGACGTTGAGTCACTCTGGGTGGCAAAGGCTACCACCCCGCACCCTCGCGTCTTTCTCCTCTCGACTTTCTCGGATCTGCTTTCTATGGCATGGACGCCATTCAGGGGTGAGTCGTGAATGTCCAGCGTGCAGTGGACCAGTCGTTGGGGGCGAACTGTCGGCTGAGGTCGATGTCGGAGGGTGCGAGGGGTTGTCCGTCGGTCCGTGGTGGTCTGGGGCTGGCCTGGACTCCGATGGCGCGGCGGCCGCCAAGGTTCTTGAAGCCCTCGGTCTGTTGTAGTTCCTGGGGATTGAAGCCTGCGAGTTGCAGTGGGGTGCGAGTGGCGATGACTCGTACTTCCGTCGTTCCATGCGGTGCCTGCGAGACGAATTCGAAGCCCATGTCGGGAGTTGGCAGGCGGAGCGTCTGCCCTGCCCTCAGGCGAAGTTGTGCGTGCCATTTGTTCGGGACCAGCACCTCCACCGTATTGTCAGGCTGATAGGCCAGCACCGTGATAAAGCAGTCCTGCCGCGCTTTGATGACGCAGGGGATCACTTCACCCTCACGGAACCGGTCACGGTCATCACCACTGTGGACGGTGACGTGGATGGGTGAACTGAGATTGTCATCATCGAGCAGCGAGATGCGGGGTGACTGAGCCGCCTGAGGCGTTTGCTGCTGTGCCTGCAGTTGTTCGGGATCGTTTCCGAAGTAGGGCAGTGGCAGCTCAGTGAACTGCCGTGGTTCCCCGAGTGCGGTCAGTTCGGCGATCCGACGAAATTCCACGAGGTACAACTGCCGCTGGACTCCAGCAGTCTTCAGTCGTTCTGCCAGTTGCCGCGTATCGCCATCTCCGTTCAACCGCTGCAGCAGGTCCTGAGGGGCCAGTCCAAAGTCCCCGGCGACCGCTTCCAGCGTCAGATTTTGGGCAAACTGATCAAACAGAGCTCGGCACGGTTCGTCAGCCCCTCGCGAGATGCCGGCCGTTTCCAATGCGTGGCGAAACTGTTTGCGATCGGCTTCGAGCAGTCGTCCGAATTCGGCGGATTCGGGGTACAGTTCCTTGATCAGTTCACGATCAGCGGCATTGAAGTTGCGGGGGTTTGTCAGCGTACTGGTGCGGACTTCGTCAAGTTTTGCGGCCGCGTTGGGATTTTCCGGTTTCATGCCGTCTCTGTGACAACTGATGCAGGAGATGCCATTGATAATGGCCCCGCCGGGCATGGAATTGTCGTGCACGATGGCTGAAGGGGCAATGTTCAGACGTGCGCCGTCGGCTTTGACCAGCACATACCCCTGGAATCCATTGGGCATGCGGTAGATGACCTCGCCGCCATCGTGGCTGAACTGCTGTCTGCGTCCCAGGCTGTTGAGCGGTCCGAAGGGGTTTTCAAAGAAGTTGGAGGTCCCGTCGTTGCGTCCAAAGTCGTAGCTGATGTGATAGTAGCCACCGGGAAACTGGTGTCGTTCCAGCAGTCGATTGTTGACGGACACTTTGGAGTTGGCGAAGCCGGCGCGGTGCACCTGTCGCAGGCGAATATTCTCAAGTCGGTTGACTCCCAATTGCCGTTCCAGCTGTTCAAGTTGAGCGGGGATGCCGACGAGGTCGTGATACAGCGGGGGCTGTAGTGTGGCGAAGCAGAACCAGTCGGCTCGCAGCCATGGCAGGTGGCTGCTGGTCAATTTTGCCACCACCTGATCAGCTCCGCTGCGATATGACAGGCCATAGGGGTTGTGTTGCGCCACGCGGTCCCAGTCTGTCGCGGTCCAGCCGATCTGTCGCAG
>CAIUHT010000149.1 GCA_903898975.1 uncultured Planctomycetaceae bacterium | reverse complement strand
CGGAGTGGCTTGGCGGAGCGACTTGGCGGAGTGGCTTGGCGGAGTGGCTTGGCGGAGTGACTTGGCGGAGTGACTTGGCGGTGTGACTTGGCGGTGTGGCTTGGCGGTGTGGGCTTGGCGGAGTGACTTGGCGGAGTCGGTCCGGCCGGAGTCTCTCGCCGATCGTCGCGTCAGGTGAGTTTGGCGCGCAGCTTTCTCCCCGTGGCTCGCATCACCTTGGACTGACCTTTGCTGTCGCGACCTGGTTGACCGACTGCGCAACGGGGAACCGTTCGCACACTCTCGGTCTGGTCGACGCTCACTTCACCGGCACAGCGACGTTTTTCAGCTTCGAACTGTCGCGCAGGTGGCCTTCCTCCAGCTCGTCGAGCGACCAGAGACCCACGGTCTGCTCGTCAGCGGTCAGGGGTTTCGTCCCGGTGGTTTGCAGATCTCGGACCCCATTCGAAATCCGGATCTCATCCAGCCAGCCCGCGCATCCAATCTGCCGATCCACCAGCGTTCCCAACCCCAGCCCGTCGTCGGTCGACCGCCCCTGTGCCGCCTTCACCGCCGCGTCCGCGACCTGCTTCCCATCCACATACAGACGCACGCGATTGGGCTCCCGCACGTACCCGATGGCGTGCCAGCGCCCATCGGCTACGTTGACGGTCGTCCCTACATGGTCGGGCTGCATCCCCGGAGAATACAGCGTCAGGTGCCCCGACCCTGGTTGCGTAAACAGTTCCCAATGCGTGGGGGACGACTTCAGCTCGCTCGCAATCAGGATGTTGTACCCCTCTTTCTGAAACAGTTTCGCCTGCAACTCGACTGTCAGGGTTGCCGCCCGATACTCAGGCTTCCCCTTCGCCACCGCTCCGCCACGCCGGGTTTCGAGCCCCTTCCCGTGCACTCCCTGGGGGAGCAACTCGGTCACCGCCGGTGCCGGGGCCACCGCTGGCCCCGGGTCGTCGCTGGCCCGCAGGGGATACACCGTTCGCCCCGCCGTCCATGCTGTCGCCCGCCGGAGCATCTCCCTCGGCTCAAAGCTCTCGTACGTCTGCTCGCTGTGCCCCAGCAACGTCTGGAAGACCCGCCCCTTGCCGAACGTGTGCGTCCAGGCCAGCGGTTCGGTCTGACCGGTCACTTTCGACTTGGCCTGCAGCAGGGGCTCAATCGGCTGATCGCCCGCCTGTCGAAAGTAGAGTTCGTCGGTCACATCAAACGGCTGCAGACCATCCACCACGGGATGCGAGAGCCCGGTGGGCTCGACCCGGAACCGCCCGAACGCGTCGTGGCCCGAGTCTCCCTTGTGGTTCCACATTCGCCGGACAATCCGCTGGTACTCGGGCCACTGGGCGGCCTCGGCCATCGGGAGGGAAAAGTGCCAGGCTCCATTGGCGAAATGAACCAGCAGCAGGCCCCCGCCATTCTGCACAAAATCGAGAAACGCCGCCCGGGATTTCGCCGGGAGGGGCCGCGGGTCTTGCCAGTTGACGTAGTTCTGCAGGATCACCTGGTAGTCGGCCAGGGGTCGGGTCTGCAGTTCGTCGATCTCGGTGACGACATCCACGGTGATGCGCGGATCGCGTTCGAGGGCGGCCTTCATTGCCGGGGTGGTCTTCTCCCAGTTGTGCCACTTGTGTTTGTCGTTCCCCGCCAGCAGCAGCACGCGGATGGGGCGATCATCGAGCACCGCGCGGGTGGTCCCCTCGAGGCCCGACAGGGCGGCGAGAATCTGGTCGTGGCTGTAGAACCTGCTGTCGACCCCGTCGGCGGGAATCTCGGCCCGCGCGGTCCAGAGCAGGGCGTTCAGCACCAGCTTGCGAAACTGGGGCTGCTTCCAGTTGTCGTAGAAGTGCCCGCAGGTGGTACCGAACCCCCGTCCCCCATTCGCCCGCTCCCGGGCCCACGCCACCACCCGGCCATCGGGCTCGCGCCCCTGCAGGGCGGGGACCCGCCAGAGCGGAACGACTCCCTGCTTGTCGCTGGCGAAGCGGATGTTGTAGTAGAACTCTTCGCGGAGCTGCACTGGCTTCAGGCCGCGGGCGACCGGGTGGTCGGGAGTCGCAATCTCGACGGGGGTGTCGAGCGTGGTGATCGCCGAGTACCACTGCCGTTTGCCATCGGTTTCCCAGTCGAAATATCCCCCGGTCCAATCGAGCACCTGCGGGGCGTAGCTGTCGGGGGCGAAGGTCGAGAAGTGGAAGGTGACAAAGCCACACCCCCGGGCCACCTGCCGGGCGATGAGCGCGACCCGCTCGGGCTGGGCCAGGAATGGAGCTTCTTCGAACAGGTCGCCATCGCGGCCGTCGGAGATCACGGCAATTGTGTCGGCGGTCTCGAGCGCGTCGGTCTGCTCGGGCCAGCCATCGAGGAAGAACTGGGTCGACACCCGCTCGGCGACATTCGAATTGTCGAGCATCACCTTGATCAGGCGAGCCGACCAGCCGTAGTCATGAATGCCATTCCCCTCGGGCCCGTGGCTCTTCTTGCCCGCGATCACCACGATCTTGCGAGGTTCCCCCTCGGCGGCCCGCAGCCGGGACTTTTCCCCACTTCCACAGACCAGCAGCAGCCCGCTCGCCAGCAGCAGCCAGCCAGCCAACGACCCCAGACCCTCCAGGCAGAGCCCGCGTCGGCGAGACAAGACCCCGAAGTGGGAACCGCAGCAAAGGTTTTCGGCAGGCAGCATGAGGCGATCCAGCAGGAAGAACGGGACAGCGGGATGAGAATCTGGTGGGGCAGGCCCCGTTGCAGCGAACTGAGCCGTCGCGAACAGCTGACCCAGGCGCGGGCCGCGACCGCTCGCGAGAGGGGCGCAAACGACAGGGCCCGTGGCGAAATGTGCGATCGCAGACCGGGAAGTTCGCCGCGAGAGATGGAAGCCAATGGTCGCGACTGAAGCGGTGATTATGTCGCCCATGCAAGTCGTTTACCACGCGACCGTCGTCGGTCGGGTGGCAATCGGGTGCCAGGTGACTGGGTGCGAGCAGGCCGGAGGTGAGAGAACATGGGGACCGACAACCGAGAGGGTGGGGCCGAAGTCTGGGAGCGGAGCCTCCTGCCCGCTTCGCGGGGAGTGATCAAACAGCGGCGAGAGTCAGGTTGCGTCCGG
>CAIUHT010000148.1 GCA_903898975.1 uncultured Planctomycetaceae bacterium | reverse complement strand
CGTACGAGGAATTCGGTCAGGCGGGTTTCGAGATACTCGGGACCGGAGACCTCGCGGCCCATGGGGCTGACGCTGGGAATGGCCACCAGTTGGGCCAGCAATTCAACAGGATCAAGAGACATGGCAACACGCCGAGGAAGGAACTGGTGAAATCAAAGCGAGTGGTTGAGACATGTCGAGAGCGGAGAGCCCGCGGCGGGGCAACCCCTGGACGGGCGAGCGGGCCGGGGACGCCGGGGATGAGCGGCCAGCTGGTCGGCCGGTTCCGTTTTGGATCGTGATCCGGGGTGTCCCCCTCCGATGGGGACACTCCGGGCAGGGTTCTCCCCGCTGCCCATGGCTGCTTGGAGACACTCTCTGCGGACGGCTCCGCAGACAGCGGCCTGACTGCGGAGCGGGTACGACCTGGTGGCAGAAGCGGGCCAGGAGGCAGCCACAGTGGCACAACGGGGCGCTGCTGCGTCGAGAGCGGAGCGGACCTGCGGTATCCAACAGAACTGTCGCACGCACCGGAGAGGGCCCGGCTGTCAGACTGGGATGAGCCATGTGGGCGACTCCCCCAGCCGGGCAGCGACTCCCCGGAGCTTGTCGCGGACATCGGCCGGCAACGCGATGCCCAAGCTGTGCGCCTGCCGACGCAGGTTCCATTCCCGCTCACCGGGCAAGAGCACGCTGTCCACCCCGTCGGCGGTGGGGGCCGCGTGGATCTCGTCAATCAGCCGCCGCAACCGTTGCGAAAACGCTTCCAGTCCGCAGACGCTCCCGACGTCGATTGCCAGGAACGAAGCATTGTGCCACGAGGGCCGCGACGGCTCGTCGAACATCCAACTGCCAACCTGCCACGTTTGGTGCCCGCCCGGCAAGACCGCCGAGAGAATCTCGCACCACAGCCCAAATCCGTACCCCTTGTGCCCCGCCATGGGAGCAAGTGCGGCGTGCTGCGGATACAGGCTTCCGTCGGTGGTTGGCCGCCCCGTGTCGTCGATCAGCCAGGTGGGGGGAATCGGTTCGCCCCGCTGGTGGGCGGCGTAGACTTTCCCACCGGCGACGGCGGCCGTCGCCATGTCGAGCAGAATGGGATCGCCTCCCTCGAACGGAATGCCGTAGGCGATGGGGTTGCTGCCCAGCACGGGGCCCCGCGAGCCGGGGGCCGCCACGCTGGGAATGTCGTTCCCCGTCACCATGGCGATACAACCGGCCCGGGCCGCGCGGGCGGCGAAGTAACCGGCGGCACCAATGTGCCCCGTGTTCCGCAGTCCAACCCAGCCCACCCCGGCGTGTCGCGCCTTGGCAATCGCCAGGTCAATGGCCCGAGTTCCCCCCACCTGCCCCAGTGCCGAGCAGCCATCGAGCACCGCCCATGCCGGCCCCTCGCGTTCGACCACTGGCTCGGCTGTAGCAACGTATCCGCCACCTTCCAGCTTATTGAGGTAGCCCGCCAGCAACTTGGTGCCGTGCGTGAAGACCCCGAGGGTGTCGGTTTCGACCAGGGCCCCGGCGGCGATCTGGGCGGTGGCCGCGGGGAGCCCAACCGCGCGAAAAGCCCGTTCTACGAACGCCTGCAGATCGGCAGGCGAGACCCGCTGGTGGCTATCACTCATGGAGGGGTGATCGAACTTCCCGGGAAGGCGGAGACGGGCCGACTGCCGGGATCCTCCCCCGGGCCGCCACGTGTCGGGCCCGATTGTGACGAAACACCGCATGCGCGCACAGAGAAACATTCGCCCAGCCCGGAGAACGCTCGGAGGTGCGTCGCAAAAGGTCACTGAGGACCGGGGGACCGGGGGACCGGAGGACCGGGGGACCGGGGGCCAGATCGCTGACGTTGCGGTCACTCCCCCGAGCAATCACCGGGGGGGTGTGGCCAAACTGCGTTGGCGGGAGCCTTGCCTGGCAGTGGCGGTGCGAGCAGTCGACTCTTGAACGCAGCCTGGAGGCGGCAATTCGTGGGCGACTTAGACGGGGCTGGGGGCCGGTGACCCGGGACCGCTGAGCGGTTCGTCCCCCTGGGACTGGGGATCGAACAACGTGGCGACTGCGGGACTGCCTGCGGAGAGGTTCCCCAACGAGCTGGAACTCGGGCCGGAGGGTCGGACAGGAGGAACCTGCGGAGGCAACCGACCGTGGGGCCACCGCCAACGCCAGCCTGTGCGGATGACCCACCACGCGAGTGCGGCGAGCAGGCCAAACCGGCACGCCGCCAGCAGATTGAGGACAAACTCGGGACTACCCAGGGCCCACACTGCCAGCAGGAAGGCCAGCAACAGCACCACGGTCAGGCGATTCGTCCACGACGTTCGCGACAACAGCATGCCCGCCAGGAACACCGCGCCACTCAACACCCACGTGACGAACTGCCCTTTCCAGTACCCCACTTCCAAGGTGTCGGCTGAGCCGAGTCGGGAATAGGTGTACGGGTCACCCGCCGCCTGGAAGGCGAACAGAGCCCCGCCGGCCGAGTCTTCGAACCATTGCTCGAGAGGGACATTCGGACGCGCGGGGTTAGTTCCGCGCCACCAGTCCCACCGGGGTGGGGTATCGGAAGTAAAGTCTCCCGGCCGCGACACCAGTTGATACGCAGGGGGAATCCAGACGGTGGTCCGAAGCTCCTGGACGACCACAACCCCTGCCTCTTCGCCGCCGCCCCGCAGGCGTGGGAGTTGCAACGCCAGGTTGCCCCCCCGACCAGGAAGTGGCCGCGGGTTGTAAGGAGTCTGAAACACGACCGCCAGCACAAAGGGCTCTTCCGCCGTACCCGTGCGGGTCACACTGATACGGTAAGGATCCCACCGTTTGTCGGCGACTTCGGCTCCTGCTCGTTCCAGCTCGACCCGCTTGCCTGCCACCAAGGCCTCGAGGGGCACGGAATCGCGAGGCAGATCAAGGGTTAGCCGCTGCCGCTCGCTTGAGCGGAGCCGGAACCGGGCCCGGTAGATCACCTGGCTGTCTTCGGTGACTACCGCCTCGAGCGCGGCTTTCGACACCACCGTGTCCACCACCTCCTGCAGTTGCAATTGCTCGGCGGAGACCTGCAGCGTGAGCCCCTCGGCCCCCGGTTCGGGCTGGGCAAAATAGCGGAAGGCCACATCCCCTTCTTGCGGAAGCTGCCGGAGTTCGCGGACATCAATCGCTTCGCAATCGTCGCTCGCCAGGCCCGCCACCGAGAGAGCCCGATCGCGGCTGACCACCATCTCGCCCGCGACCGCGGTGACACTGGTGGGGCTGGTGCGGGGCGGAACCGCGGGGGTCTCCAGTGCCCGCACCGGCGTGACCCGGAAGCGGGCCTGCTTGAGAGCCCCCTGTCGTTCGGGCTTCAGGTCGTAGCGGATCCGCAGTTCGACGGGACCAACCGTTTCCCGCTGCAGCACCACCTTCCACGGAACCAGGCTGTCGGCTGCGTCGCCATCTCGTGACTGCTGCAGGATGCCAACGGCGGTTCCAGGACCGACCGTGACCTGCATCCCTTCGACTGCCGCCTCTGGCACCGCGAAGCGGAACGTGTCGAGGCCCGAGAACTGCACGTTGTAGTCGAGCCTGGTTTCGACCTCGACCACTTCCTGCCGGACCCGCACAGCGGTGGCGATCGCGGCGGTCAGGCGAGCCTTGCGGCGTTCGGCCTGCACCGAGATTTCTGGGGGTGACTTGAAAGTCCAGCCCGAGGCCAGCCGCAGTCCAGGGACGTTGGCCGCTCCCTCCCGCGGTCGGGGGAGCAACCCCTCCTGCTCAGCGTCCACCGCGACCAGCTCGAGCGATTCGGGGGCGTAGAGCCACAGCCCACCTCCATCGCGTGCGGCTCCAACAACCTTCAGCAGCGGGACCACCCGGGGCGATTCGTCGCGGGCCACCGGCCGGCGGCCCGTGACCGTCAGCAGAATGTCGCCCAGCGTTTTCT
>CAIUHT010000147.1 GCA_903898975.1 uncultured Planctomycetaceae bacterium | reverse complement strand
CCGAGCGAACTTTGCCAGAGGTGAAGAACCCCCCGGCAGACCAGACGACTGACCCGATTCTACAGTACAATCGCAGGGTATGCGCTGGTTCGCCTTCGGCCATTCTCCCGCTTCCTCGCCGTCCCCCGGTTCTCCCCCCCGGGCCCGGGCGGTATTCTGGCCCAAGAAAAACAGCCGAAAGCTAATATTTGCATCGACTTACGTCGTGTTCCTGGGGGCCCTGCTGTGGTTCGCACAGAAGGCGTACTGGAGACTGGCGGCGGGGGTCCCGTTTGATCGGTCCGCGACCGTCTGGGACCATTATTTTCCGCAGATTCGGCTCAGTGGGCTCACCGATCGCCAATCCAACCGCTACGACCGGCAGTTTGATCTCCTGTTGCTGGGGGGCTCGGTTCTTGAGCCGGCGTGGGGCGATATTGCCGAGCGATTGACCCAACGCCTGGAAGCCAAGCTGCCCGGGCGAGTCCGGGTTTACAACCTCGCCGTGGCCGGGTTCACCTCGCGTGACAGCCTGCTGCAATACCGGCATCTCGAACACCAGCGATTCGACCTGGTCGTGGTGTACGACGGGCTCAACGACGTCCGGCTCAACTGCTGCCCTCCCGAACTGTTCCGCGACGATTACACGCACAACGCCCGGTACGGCGGCCTGGCTCGCAGACTCGAAGCGGGTCAGATCTCGCTCCCCGCCGCGGCTCTCTCCAATCTGCAGACGGCGTGGGAGGGGATGCCACTGGGCTCGGCCGACCCCCGGCTGGCCAACCTCGCCACCGACCCGGGTTCGCCCCGCGCCCTGCGGGCCAACCTGAGCGAACTGAGCGACCTGGCCCGCGCCCGCGGGGACCGGTTGTTGCTGATGAGTTACGCCTGGCACATTCCCGCAGACTACACTGCTGACCGGTTCGCGGAGGGGCAACTCGACTACCACACACCCGCCCCCCGGGCCTGTGGTGTCGAGATGTGGGGTCGGCCCGAGTTGGTCGCCCTGGCGATGCGGCGTCAAAACGCGGCGGTCGCCGAGCTGGCGGCCGGGTTACCCGATGTGCTGTGGGTCGATCAGGACGCCCAGCTGCCCCACGACCGCGAACATTTCATCGACCCCTGCCACCTCACCCCCCAGGGCTGTGAGCGGTTCGTGCAGAACCTGTGGCCCGTGGTCGAGCCGGTGGTGGATCAGTTTGCCAGGTTGCCGTGACTCTCGACGAACTCCTGCGGGCCGACACCCACGAGGTGTGGCATCCCTTCACTCCCATGCGGGTGCATGCCCGCGAGCAACCCCCGGTCATCGAGCGAGCCGAGGGCTTCGAGCTGATCGACACCTCGGGCCGACGCTATCTCGACGGCATCTCGTCGCTGTGGTGCAACGTGCACGGGCACCGGGTTCCCGAGATCGATCAGGCCATCCGCGATCAACTCGACCGGGTCGCCCACTCGACCCTGCTGGGACTGGGCAATGTCCCCGCCAGTCAGCTGGCCCTCGAGCTGCTGCGGGTCGCCCCCCCCGGGTTGGGGCACGTCTTTTATTCGGACAATGGCTCAACCGCCGTCGAGGCGGCTCTCAAGATTTCCCTGCAGTATCATGCTCAACGGGGCGACACCCCGCAGCAGCGGTCGCTGTATGTCTCGCTGGCCGGGGCTTACCACGGCGACACCGTGGGGTCGGTGTCGGTCGGAGGGATCGATCTGTTCCATTCCCTCTACGGCCGGCTGTTGTTTCAGACCCTGAGGGTCCCGTCACCGGTCACCCTGCATCGTCCCCCCGGAATGTCGGCCCCCCAGTACCTGGCCCACTGCCATGCCGAACTCGAGCGGACGCTCCGCACGCATGCCGCGCAGATCGCCGCGGTAATTATGGAACCACTGGTGCAGGGGGCGGCGGGAATGCTGGTGCATCCCCCGGGCTACCTCCAGCGGGTTCGCGACCTGACCCGCGAACTGGACCTCCCCCTGATCGCCGACGAAGTGGCGACCGGCTTTGGCCGCACGGGGTCGCTCTTCGCCTGCGAGCAGGAGCAGGTGACCCCCGACCTGCTGTGCCTCTCGAAGGGAATCACCGGGGGCTATCTCCCCCTGGCGGCGACGCTGGCCACCCCGCAGATCTTTGACGCCTTCCTGGGAGAGGCGGCCGAGGGGAAGACGTTCTTCCATGGGCATACTTATACGGGGAACCCGCTGGGGTGTGCCGCAGCGTTGGCCTCGCTGTCGCTGTTTGAACAGCGCGGGGTCTTGCGGAACGCGGAGCAGACGGCAGAGTTGATCGCGCGGCGGTTGGCCGGGCTGGCGGGACACAGGCACGTCGCCGAAGTGAGGCAACGTGGCCTGATGGTGGGGATCGAACTGGTTCAAGAGCGGGACCCGCTCCGGCCATTCCCCTCGGAGTTGCGGACCGGGCACCGGGTGACACTGGCGGCACGCCGGCGGGGAGTGATTGTGCGGCCACTGGGCGACGTGGCCGTGCTGATGCCCGCCCCGGCCATGCCCGCCGAACTGGTCGACCGACTTTGCACGGTGCTGCTGGAATCGATGGACGAAGCCTGCGCCGAATCGCTGTCACTCTGTTGAACCGGCCGTCGCTTGATCTCGACTGCCAAATCAACGGGCTGACGCCGCTCAACCCGGCAGAGCCAGTCACCCCGGACCTCGCGGGACGCCGCACACAAGTCGACGTGCCGCAGGGGGATGCTGAACGGGTGAGATCGGCGATTTGGCCCCAGCACCGCTGCCTCTGTGACCTGTCGCTCGGCGTGCTGTCCAAACCGGTCGGTCGGTCGTCGGGTGTGGTGGCCGAGTTGCCGCAGCATCACCGGCGAATGGAATCGCCTTCAGGCGTGCAGGGCTCACCAGCCACCCCGACTCCGTCACAATGACCTCGGGTTGGATTGAACAACACCACCACGAATTTGTATCCAACAGTTCACTGAATTGCGGGGTCTGGTGGGTGGCAGAGATTTCCGAGCCTTCCCAGTTTGCGCGGCTTACCATGGGGTCTGGGCAACTGTTACCATAGAAAGCAGTCGGATTTCCTCGGGTCGGTTCCGGTGCGGGAACGAATTTGCGCGGGAAGCAGCGAGTGCAACAGGCTGGTCGGATCTGGTGGGGCGCGATCGCGGGGCTGTGGCTGGCCCTGTGGGTGCCGCTGGTGCGCGGCGAATCGCCACCGGTGGTGGCCGAACGGCAACTTTATGTCCCGTTCGCCGAGCTCGAGCATGTCTTGGGCGATGCCCCCGAAGGACTTCTCCTGCCGCTGGCCGAATACCGCAAGTTGCGGAGTGCCGAGCTCCCGGCGGGCGAATCGCCCGACCAGCTGCCCCTCCCCCGCACAGCGCAGGTGACCGCCGAGGTGGTCGATGGGCAGCTCGTGCTGCAGGCGACCTACACCATTTCTCAGGCGGCCGCCGGGCTGCGGTTCTGGCCGTTGCCCTCGCAGAATCTTGCGCTCGAGTCGGCCCGGCTCGATGGGGCGATTCCCCAGTTGGTCCGCGAACCGGGAGACAAACCGCGCCTGCTGCTGGCGGTGCGGGGGTCTGGTGAGCACAAGCTGGAACTGCGGCTGGCGACCCCACTGGTCGCCGTCGGGTCAGACCGGGTCGCCGCGTTCGCCCTTCCCCCCGTCGCCGCCGGGCAGCTGGAGGTGCGACTCCCCGCAGGCAAGTTTCTGCAGTTGGGAACGGGTCAGGTCGAGCGCGGTGCGCCGGCCGATCAGCCCGCCTCGCCGCAGATCGCCTTGGGCAATCGGAAAGAGTTGACGCTGCGATTCTCAGACGCGCGGGCCGAACAGGCGATCCCGACACTGGTATTCGCCACCTCGGCACTGGGGCTGCACGTGGCCGCGGGGGAGCAGACGTTTCGCTCGTTCACCACGCTGGAAGTCTTTGGGCAGCCCGTGGCGACACTGACCGCCGAACTCCCGGGCGAACTGCAGGTGACCCAGGTCGAGTCGGAAGGGCTTGATCGCTGGGAAGTGGCCACGGTGGAGGGGCGGAAT
>CAIUHT010000146.1 GCA_903898975.1 uncultured Planctomycetaceae bacterium | reverse complement strand
TGCTGGCCGACCCCAAGGAGCGGGCCGAGCATGTGATGCTGGTCGACCTGGCCCGCAACGATATCGGGCGAGTGGCCGAATACGGCTCGGTGCACCTTTCCGACCTGATGAAAGTCGAGCGGTACAGCCACGTGATGCACATCACGTCGGATGTGAGTGGCCGACTGCGGGCGGGACAGACAGCCCTCGACGCGCTCCGCGCCGGATTGCCAGCGGGGACCGTCTCGGGAGCCCCGAAGGTGCGGGCCATGCAGATCATCGATGAAGTCGAGCCGTGCCGGCGGGGCCCTTATGCCGGGGCGGTGGGCTACATCGACTTCACCGGCAACATGGACACCTGCATTGCCCTCCGCACGCTGGTGATGGTGGGGCAAACGGTCTACGTCCAGGCCGGGGCGGGCATCGTCGCCGACAGCCAGCCCGCCGAGGAGTACCAGGAGACGCTCAACAAGGCCAAGGGGCTGCTGCTGGCCATCCAGATTGCCCAGACCCAGCTGTAGGCGTTTTGGTCGGCAGCAGTCGAACTGGGCCAGTCGAACTGGGGGCAGTCGTCCTTGGCCAAGTCGGGTTTCGAGTGAGCGCTTCGCAGGCCATCGCGTCGCAAAAGATTGCAGCGCGGTCATCCCTGGCTGAAGCGCGGGGCTGGAAGTCCAGAGAGCGGGCAGGGCGAAGCACCGGTGGAGATTTTCCCAATCACATTGGTTCACCAGGCGGTTGGCGAATACGCCCCGGATGCCCTGGGACAATGAAGCAGGAGCTGCGGATCGTGGTGGGTGTCACACTTTCAGACAAGGGACGGAGGGCTCGCGGGCCAGCAGGGCGAACTGCTGGTCGCCTTGCGGCAAGGCGTGCATGGTCGGGGTTGTTTCTGGTCGTTCAGGTCGGCTGCCTGTGGCTCGCCTCAGGCAGGGTGATCCTGGCCGAAGAGCCTCAGGCTGCCACCGGGCGGGTGCCATTCATCAACTCCCGGGTCGTGGGGAGTCCCGCGGCGCCGCTCCCCTATGACGTCACGCCCCTGTACCCCGATCTGCGGGTCAAGGCACCGGTCTTCCTGGTGGCGGATCCGGTGCCGATCCGCAGCCCAGTCCGGTTTGCCCCGGGTCAGCCCTTTGAAAAGTTCCTGAGGCTGCTGGTTGGGCAACGGTCTGGGCCGGTTCTGTCTTTTCTTGCCTCCGGCACCGGAAAACTGACCGCGCCGTTCCTCAATTTGAGCAATACCGACACGCTGTCCCTGGCGCTGCATCCCCGGTTTGCCGAGAACCGGTGGGTGTTTGCCCTTGTAGCTCGCAAGGGGGCAACCGAGGGGCAGGGGCGGGTGCAGGTGCTGCGTTTCCAGGTATCCGAGCGAACGCCCATGGCGTGCGACCCGCTGTCGGAAACCGTTGTGCTCGAGTGGGAGACCCAAGAGCCCGCGGAGGGCATGGTGCTGTTTGGTCCCGACGGCATGCTGTATGTCTCGGCGGGCGATGGGGGCATGGGGGAAGGACTCCGTCCCAGTGGACAGGACATCTCCGACTTGAACGCCTCGATCCTCCGGATTGATGTCGACCAGGAACAGGAGGGGCGGCCGTACGCCATTCCTCCTGACAATCCCTTCGTCAAGACTCCGGGGGCCCGGGGGGAGGTCTGGGCACTGGGAGTGCGAAATCCCCGGCGAATGCACTTCGACCTCGACGGACGACTGTGGGTGGGGGATGTCGGCAAGAATCAGTACGAATCGATCCTGCTGGTCGAGCCGGGGGACAACTTCGGCTGGAGCCTGTTGGAGGGAGGGGAACCGTTTCTCGCGGGCCAGCCCCTGGGGCCCGGTCGGCTCAAGAAGCCCGCGATTGTGCATTCGCACCGCGAAGCCCGATCCATCGTCGGAGGAGTGACCTACCTCGGCGAGCGCCTGCCCGAGTTGCGGGGGGCCTATGTCTATGCAGACCACATCACTGGCATCATCTGGGCCGCGCGACGGGACTCCGGGGGAGTGGTCCGGACCGAGCGAATCTGCGACACCGGGCGCATGATCAGTTCCTGCACCACCGACCATGACGGCGAGCTTCTGCTTGTCGACACCCTCCAGGCGACCATCTGCACGCTGGTGCCAGCCTCCTCGGTTCCTGCCTCTTTGTCACCCCCTTTCAACGAGGCGTTTCCTCAGACACTGAGCGCCACGGACCTCTTCTCGAATGTCGCCGAGCAGCAGCCCGGGCCCGGAGTGCTGCCCTACGACATCAACGCTCCCCTCTGGTCGGACGGGATGGTCCAACGCCGCTGGGTGGCAATTCCGGGCGAGGGCCGAATTCAGTTTTCGAAGACCGCCCCCTGGAAGTTTCCGGAGGGGACGCTGTTCATCAAGAGCATTGGTTATCCCTCAACCCGGTCCAACGCGAACCACATCCGTTGGGTCGAGACCCAGTTGCTGGTGTTGCAGAAGGGGCGCTGGGCAGGTTACTCGTATCGCTGGAACGAACAGGGGACCGACGCGGAACTGGTGGATGAAGAGGGCGCCCAGGCGCGGTTCGTCGAAACCCAGCGGGGGCGCGGGGAAGTGACCCGCATCTGGAATTATCCCAGCCGGCTCGAATGCCTGGCCTGTCACAACGAGGCGTCAGATTTCATTCTCGGTTTCCAGCTGGCCCAGTTGAATCGCCCGTGCGGGACGTCTCCAGAGAATCAACTGGAATTCTTCGAGGAATGGGGACTGTTTCAGCCACTGTCGGCGAACAGCTCGGCTGCCGGCGTCGCCAAAACAGCCCCTCCCGCAGTGAAGTCCCGGAGTTTTCCCGGCGAGCCCCGGCGTTCTCCCGGCGGACAGCCGTCAGCCTCCGACCGCAAGGGAGCCACCAGGACCCGGTCGGCTCCGCGCCGCGTGGGCGAGGAGCCCGACCCCCCAACCGCCACCGCTCCTGGATCACCCTCTCCGTCCGAGGAAATCACGAAGGTGCTAGACGCTTCGGCTGAGACACTTCCGCGACTGGTGAACCCCACAGACAGTGCGGCCCCGCTCGACTTGCGGGTCCGCAGCTACCTCCACGCCAATTGCGGTCACTGTCATCGCGAGGGGGGCGGGGCCAACTCCCGCCTCAGGCTTGCATTCCCGACCCCCGTGGGCGAAATGCGGTTGCTTCGTCAGGTGCCCGAATACGGCACCATGGAACTGGCCCCGGCGGCGAACCTGGTGCTGCCAGGTCAACCCGACCAGTCAGTCCTGCTGGCACGCTTAAGACGCCGCGGCCCCTCTCAAATGCCCCCCCTGGGCACCCACCTGCCCGATCGACAAGGCCTCGACCTGCTCCGCGCCTGGATTGAATCCCGCGGGGCGGAGTAACCGGGGCCGAACGCCAGGCCAC
This sequence comes from uncultured Planctomycetaceae bacterium, assembly GCA_903898975.1. Taxonomy (GTDB): domain Bacteria; phylum Planctomycetota; class Planctomycetia; order Planctomycetales; family Planctomycetaceae; genus UBA10511. The sequence goes on along the minus strand of CAIUHT010000146.1, from coordinate 2,231 downwards.
GGCACATCCACCAGCAAGCAAACGCTCACCGGCGTCGCATTACAGACTCCCGCCCAGAGTCGAGATCGCAGCCCCTCATTCCCCAGTCGCGTGCAGCGCACTGGCTGTTGGTTTTCCACCCCAAATGAGCGCGCGGGCCACATCGATTCTGGCCGATCGGGCCGGCCCCAACTCGCTCAAAATAGCGTGTCGTGCTCCACTTCGACTGGAAAAACTTCCGCTCCGGCCAGTACCGTACGCGAGGAGTTGTGGTGAAAACTGCCGCAACTCGGGGGCTGACCGTGCCAACACCACGGTCTCCCTCCCTCGCAGCAGGTCAGGACTCGGCCGACGTCTTGGGGGTGCCCCTCGGGCGGAACGCACAAAGGATGGACAATGAAGTGGATTGTGGTGACCGGCTCCGCCGGGCTGATTGGGGCCGAAACCTGTCGGTTCTTCGCCCAGCAGGGCTTCGCGATCGCCGGGATCGACAACGACCTGCGGCAAACTTTCTTCGGCCCCGAGGCCTCCACCCGCTGGAGCCGTGAGCAACTACAGACCAGCCTGCCCCACTATCTCCACCACGAGATCGACATTCGGGACGAAGGGGCCGTCGGGCGGGTCTTCGCGGAATATGGGACCGACATCGCCGCGGTGGTGCATTCTGCGGCACAGCCCTCGCACGACTGGGCCGCCACAGCGCCGTTTGTCGATTTCTCGGTCAATGCCCAAGGGACCCTGGTGCTGCTCGAGGCGACGCGCCGGCACTGTCCCGACGCCGCATTCGTGTTCACCAGCACCAACAAGGTCTATGGCGACACCCCCAACCTGCTGCCGCTGGTGGAACTGGAAACCCGGTGGGAGATCGACCGCGGGCATCCGTACTACGAGCACGGAATCGACGAGGCGATGTCGATCGACCAGACCAAGCACTCGCTGTTTGGCGTGTCCAAGGTGGCGGCCGATGTGCTGGTGCAAGAGTATGGCCGCTATTTCGGGATGAAGACGGTCTGTTTCCGGGGAGGCTGCCTGACTGGGCCGGGGCACTCGGGGGCCAAGCTGCACGGCTTCCTTGCCTACCTGGTGAAGTGCGCTGTCACGGGGACCCCGTACACCATCCTCGGCTACAAGGGGAAACAGGTCCGCGACAACATCCACGCGTTCGACCTGGTGAACATGTTCTGGCACTTCATCCAGGCCCCCCGGCCCGGTGAGGTCTACAACGCCGGGGGAGGCCGTCACTCGAACTGCTCGATCCTCGAGGCGATCTCCCTGATCGAGCGGCTGGTTGGCACGCGAATGACGCTGTTGCGCAGCGACGAGAACCGCATCGGCGACCACATCTGGTACATCAGCGACACGCGCAAGTTCCAGGCCCACTACCCGGGTTGGCAGTACCGTTACGACCTGGAAGAGACGATCCGCCAGATCATCGAGGGGCTGCGAACCCGTCACAGTGGCGCGGCCGACGTCACGCCGGCCTGCGGGTCGGCGTGAAGCGTTCTTGCGATCGACCACAGAGTCGTGACGTGAGTCATCCCGACGGTAATCTCCGGAGTGCTTCCCATTCCGCCGGGCAAGCGGCCGGGGGACTTGTTCGTCGTCTCGGCCTGAATTCGGGCTTGGTTCTGAATGCGGTTTGAGCGACGATCTGGTTCCGCACTCATTGCCAGTGGTTCGAAACAGTTCACCCGCTGCACCGGGGACCAACGGACCCCGGCCCAATTGCTTCACGCACTGATCCACCCCCAATTGCAACGCCGTCGGGCAACGGACGGGATCGCCCCGTGCCTGGCGTTGCTCTCGGCCCAGTGAGGATTCTCAGTCGGTCACCAACGCGCGAGAAAACTCCGTCGCGCGGAAATCTTCACTCAAGAAGCGTGCTGTCAACCACTCTCGCAGGGTCGTTACTCGTTCGAGGTCCCCATGCCGCTTGATCCACTCCCGGCGTCTCCCGTCGCTGTAAATTCCCCCCGGGCCCGGCTGCTGTCGATCGACGCCCTCCGCGGCTTTGACATGGCGTGGATTATGGGGCTCGAAAACATCGTCCGTGACTGGGCCCGCGCCTCTGAGTCGCAGTACTACGACTTCCTCGACACGCAACTCACGCACGTTCCCTGGGAAGGGTTCCGCTTTTACGACCTGATCTACCCACTCTTCATCTTCATCGTCGGAGTCGTGCTGCCGTTTTCGAATTCCCGCTGGAACGGCGGGGGGCCGGGCGCCACGCTGGGTGACCACCCCGCAGGTCG
>CAIUHT010000145.1 GCA_903898975.1 uncultured Planctomycetaceae bacterium | reverse complement strand
CCCCGCCGCAGCCTGCGCAAACACCTGCTCCAATTCCCGGCGGGCCACCTCCCGCGCCCGCGGCTCAGCCAACGGAGCTCGTACGCGAGCCCAGTCACTCGGCTGCGCGGTTTCGAGTTGCGCCATTTGAGCCGCCACCCCCCGTTCAAACTCCCGCTCCGCCTGCCGCCTCTGCAGCCACCAGCCCCCCAACGCCAGTCCCAGCAGCAGCGTCACCGTCAGCGCCGTCCCCCGCCCCTGCACCACCGCCGCCCGCGCCAACAGCTTTCGCTCGGGCTCTGTTCGATCCGCCGGCTTCGTCCACCGCCGGATCTGCAAATGCTCCGCCAGCGTCGGCAAATGCCGGTTCAAGGGCTGCGCGTTCCACACCCGGCTCCGCTCCCGCAACAACAGCTTCGCCCGCCCCTCCGGCGTTCGCCCCAGCAGCTCTTCCAGCCAGCTCCGCAGGCTCGGCACCACGTAGTCGTGCGTCAGGTGGTAGTTCGTTGTTCGCCCCGCCGAACCTGTCGCCGCCCCAGTCCCCACCGCTCCCCCCGCTGCCGAACCAACCTCTCCCGGCTCCTCCCCCTCCACGAATTCCGCCTTGTTCTCCACCGGGCTGATCAGCCGGAGCCTGGTGTCAAGTATCTGCAGCAGTTCTTCCCCGGCTGCGGGCCGTTTCTCGTACCCCGCCACCGCGAGCAGTTCCTCCCGCGACCGCCAGTGCCCCTTGATGTCGCTCCCCACCTCGGGCAGCAGCGCCTCGAGAACTTTTCGCGCGCCCTGGGCATGCAACCGGTACGGTGGCGGTGCGTCGTCGGCCTCGAAGTTCTGTTCCAGGAAGGCCCGCCCCACCCCTTCCGCTCCCCCCATCTCCAGCAACCCCTCCGGTGTCCAAGGCCGGATTTTCAGCATGTCGGCGAACAACGCCAGCCGAACCGGGGCCACGCGACTGTTTTCCGTCAGTCCGCCAATCGCCCGGTCGACAAACTCGCGCTGTGGTTCGCTCAGTTCGGCGGGCTCGGGCTGCAATTGCCCGTAGGCCCGCCCGAACGCGGTCAGCACCTTGCGGGCGTGCTCGGGCCCAAAGCGGTCCATCATCAGGCTGTTCTCTCCCTCCCGCGGGGGAACTTCCAGCCGCTTCAGAAACCGATTCACGCTCAAACCATAATCATCGCGCACCAGCAGCAGGCACTGCAGCCGTTCCCCGTCGCAGTGCCGCAGTGCATTCGCCAGCGGAAAGTCCTCGTCCCCCTGGTGGGCATGCAGCCACTGTTCAAACTGGTCCAGCACCAGCAGCAGTTTCCGCCGGCCCAGCCCGGCCTCTCCCCGCCGCACGCGCCACAGCGCGGCGACGAGATCCTCGGTCTTCTCGAGCCGGGGGAGCCGGCGGTGCAATTGAGCCCGCAGGTCGCGTTCCGTGTTGTCGGGGGACGCCTCGAGATAGAGGGCGAGCACGTCGGGCGAAAGCCGGGGGAGCAAACCCGCCTTGACGAACGAAGACTTGCCACACCCCGAGGGGCCATGCAGCAGCCCGACAGAGAACTGCGATCCCTCGGGGCTGGGGTCAATCCGCTGCTTCCAGAACCGCAGGCTCTCGGGCAACCCATCGCGATCGCGCGGGCCGGAGAGCAGTTCGAGAAAAAACCCGGCGTCTTCCCGGTCAAACGACCGCAACCCCTTGGGCACAATGGCGATCGACCCCGACGACGCGTCGGAACCACCTGCCGCACCCCCTCGGCCACCAGACCCTCCTGAACCAGGCCCTCCCGCACCGCCGCCTCCCGAACCAGCAGGGGCCGAACCGGCAGGGGCCGAACCAGCCAGGCCTGGGCCGACGGGAGTGCCGGGCCCGCCGGCTCCCGCGACCGGCGTGAGGGGCGTCGCCACCCCGGGCACCTCGCTGATGCGACCCAGGCCCCAGGTCTTGTCGCGCAGCGTGCGCAGGTCGTCGGCCAGGTCGTACGCCGTCGAGTACCGATCGCTGGCGAGCTTGGCGAGCGCCTTCAGGCAGATTCGCTCCAGTTCCCGATCGACCGCCAGGTTGATCTGCCGGGGGGGCCGCGGGTCGCGCTGCGTCACCTCGTGCTGGATTTCGCTGAAGCTCGAACCCTTGAACGGCCGGCGGCCGGTCAGCAGTTCATACAGCACCACTCCCAGCGAAAAGATATCGGACCGGCCGTCGATACGGTGCCCTTCCCCGCGGATCTGTTCGGGACTCATGTACGCCGGCGTCCCGGCGATGGCCCGGTCCTCATGCAGATCGACCTCGCGAATCGCCAGCCCGAAGTCGGCGACATAGACCCGTCCCTGCGCATCGAGCAGCAGGTTTGCCGGCTTGATGTCGCGATGCACCACCTCCTCCTTCGAGCGATGGGCGTAATCGAGAGCTTCGGCGACGTCGATGACCAGCTGCACCGCCTCGGCGAGGGGGAGGGGCGACTGCTTGAGTCGCTGGGCGAGCGTGCAGCCGTCGATGAACTCCGACACCAGGAACCCGGGGATTTCGGGAGTCTCTCCCACCTCGTAGACCGGAACGATGTGGGGATGTTTTAACTGAGCGACAGTGCGGGCCTCGCGGATCCACTGCTCGCCCAACTCCTCCCGGGCCTTGGCGTTGGGGACCTTGATGGCGACCTGCCGCTGGAGGACCTGATCTTCGGCCAGGTAGACATCGCCATACCCCCCCGAGCCCAGCCGGCGGAGGACCTTGAACCGGCCGATGAAGGCCGGGATGGATGACTGAGCGGGAGGAGGAGCGCGAGGCGTGTCGAGCGTGTCGAGCGTGTCGGGAACAATCAGGGTGGGACCAGATCCCCCCTCGTTGGCAACGGGCACTTGTTGATGATCGATTGTGTCGGACAGCGACGGGTGTCCCAGCACCTCGCCAAACGCGGCCTCAATTTGTGCCGCGAACTGCGGGAACCGCGCCAGGTAGGGTTCCTGGGTGATTGACTCGGCAGCCGCAGATCGGCGAGTTGTGAGTTCCACCAGCAAGAGGGCGACGAAAACATCAGCCTGATGCGGGGCGGGGACCTCTGCGAGGAGGGTCTCAATGGGAATCGGCTGCCGGGCCTGCCAACTGGCGGTCAACCGATCTTCGAGTGCCCGCAATTGGACACTGGGAAAGGGAGACGAATCGCGGTCATCAGCGGTCATGACAGGTCAACCGGGAACACAGATTCGAGAACACATCAACGCCATTAATCTGGCAGACAACCCGACCGCCAGCAAGCGAGGACGGTGCTGTCACGGGGATCGGGGGTCGGGG
>CAIUHT010000144.1 GCA_903898975.1 uncultured Planctomycetaceae bacterium | reverse complement strand
GGTTGAAAGGCTGGCGGCGCAACAGCGGCAACTCCCCCCGGCACTCCCGCGCACGGTCGACTTTGACCGCGAAATCCGCCCGCTGCTCGCCAGGCATTGCCTGTCGTGTCACGGGGCCGAGAAGCAGGTCGCCGGGCTCAGGCTCGACCGTGAAGGAGACGCCCTGCGGGGCGGAGACTCGGGCAAGGCGTTCGAGCCCGGGCAGGCCGCCGAGAGTCTCTTTATGAAGTACGTCGGCGGACTCGACCCCGACATCCTGATGCCCCCCGAGGGAGATCCACTGCCCGTTGAAGAGGTCGCCCTGCTCCGCACCTGGATCGACCAGGGGGCGAAGTGGGGGGCCGGGCCGGTCACCGCCACCGCCACCAGCACCGCCCGCCACTGGGCCTTCCAACCTGTGCTCCGGCCTGTTCCGCCTGAGGTCCGCCAGGCCACGTGGCCCCGTAACCTGGTCGATCGGTTCATCCTCGCCAAGCTGGAGGCGGCCCAGCTCACTCCCGCTCAACCCGCCCCCCTCGCCACGCTGGCCCGCCGTGTCGCCCTCGATTTGACCGGCTTGCCGCCCGACCCCGACCGGGTCGCCACCCTGGTCGCCGACCCCCGACCCAACGCCTACGAACTGTACGTCGAAGAACTGCTGGCATCGCCCCACTTTGGCGAGCGCTGGGCCCGGCACTGGCTCGACCAGGCCCGCTATGCCGACAGCGATGGATACGAAAAAGATGGTCCCCGGCCCTGGGCCTGGCGGTATCGCGACTGGGTGATCGCCGCCCTGAACAACGACCTCCCCTTCAATCAGTTCACGCTGGAACAACTGGCGGGCGACTTGTTGCCCAACGCGACACTCGCCCAGCGGACGGCGACGGGCTTTCATCGACAGACCCTCACGAACAAAGAGGGGGGCGTCGATGCCGAGGAGTTCCGGGTCGCCGCCGTGGTCGATCGGGTCAACACCACCGCCACCGTCTGGCTGGGACTCACCATGGGGTGTGCCCAATGCCACACGCACAAGTACGACCCCCTCACCCTTCACGAGTACTACAGCCTGTTCGCCTTCTTCAACAATGCCGAAGAAGTCGACCTCCCCGCCCCGCTCCCGACCGATGACAAGGCGGTGGTCCCGGCACTGGCCCAGGCGGCGACCCCCCGTACCACCCATGTGCTGCTGAAGGGAGACTTCCTCCGGCCGGGCGAACCAGTCACCCCGGCGACCCCCGCGGTGCTCCCTCCGCTCCCTCCGGCCGCGAGTGGCCCACCCACCCGGCTCGATCTCGCCCGCTGGCTGGTGCATCCTCAAAACCCCCTCGCGGCTCGCGTCTTTGTGAACCGCGTCTGGGGCCGATTGTTCGCCACTCCCCTCGTGCGCAGCGACGAAGACTTTGGCACCCGGGGCGAACTCCCGTCGCATCCCGAACTGCTCGACTGGCTGGCCGCCGAGTTCACTCTCCCCACGCTCGAAATGATGGCCCCCCCGAGGCCCCCGCAGCCCCCCGCCTTTCGCGGAGCCTTCAGTCTCAAGCGGCTGTTGAAGATCCTCGTCTGCTCGGCGACCTATCGGCAGCAGTCGCTGCCGCGAGCTGAAGGACGCGAGCGGGATCCGTTGAATCGACTGCTCTCCCGGCAGAATCGCCCCCGGCTTGAAGCCGAGATCATCCGCGACTCGGCACTCAAGGCCAGCGGCCTGCTGACCCCGACCATTGGCGGGCCCAGCGTCCGTCCGCCGCAGCCCGCGGGCATTTCCGAGCTGACCTACGCAGGGAGCGCGAAATGGGTCGAAAGTCGCGGGCCCGACCGCTTTCGCCGGGGGCTTTACACCTGGTTCCAGCGGACCAGTCCGCATCCCCTGCTGCAGACCTTCGACGCCCCCGAGTCGAACGTCACCTGCACGCGGCGCGAACGGTCGAACACCCCGTTGCAGTCGCTCACGCTGCTCAACGACACGATGTTTCTGGAATGCGCGAAAGCGCTGGGGCACCGGGTCATGCGGGCCGCGCCGCAGTCGGTCGCTGAACGCGGTCGCTGGCTGTATCAACTGGCACTGCTGCGCGATCCGAACCCCGCCGAGGGACAGGCACTGCTCGCTCTCGCGGCAGAGCTGCGGGCCGAACTCGCCGCCGATCCCGCCCGGGCCGCCCAACTCGCCACCCTCGGGGAAGTCCCTCCACCAGCGCCCATTGCCGCAGGCAGCCCGAACGCCGCAGGAGGAGCCGCCCCTCCAGCGCAAAGTAGCACCACCCCCGGCGCGGGAACTCCCGCTCCAGCAACTCCCGCTCCAGCAACACCGGGTCCAGTAACACCGGGCGCTGGGCCAGCGGATGCTGCGAAACCAGTTGGGGCGGGGTTGGCGGTCAACACCCTGTCGCCCGACGAACTCCTCGATCTGGCCACGGCGGTGGCGTTGGCCCGCGTCGTGCTGAACCTCGATGAGTTCATCACCCGCGAATGACAGCCTCGGCTCACGAGAACCTCATGACTGCGCCCGCATTTCACTCTTTGCCTCCCGTCGAATCGCTCCCGTTGGCGCGTCGGCAGTTTTTGGCCGGTCCGGTCGCGGGGGGCGGCGCGCTCGCACTGGCCACGCTGCTCGCCGATGACGGTCTGCTGGCCGACACCCCACCAGCGGTGGCCGGCGCGGGAGCCCCCGCTGGTCCGACGGCGGCGGGCGGTCGGTCGGGAGCGCGGTTGGCGCACTTTCCCGCCACCGCGAAGGCGTGCATCTACATCTACCTGGAGGGAGCCCCCAGTCAGATCGACCTGTTCGATCCCAAGCCCAAGTTGAACGAACTGCATGGGCAGCCTCTCCCCGAGTCGCTCACCAGGAACATGCGGTTCGCCTTTCTGCAGAAAGAGACGGCGACCTTGATGGGGTCGCCCCGCAAATTCCAGCAGGTGGGCGACGCGGGGCTGCAACTCTCCGACCTGCTCCCCAACCTGGCGGGGGTCGTCGATGACATCGCCGTCATTCGCTCGATGCACACCGAGGCGTTCAACCATCACCCGGGGCAGCTGCTGCTCAACACCGGTTCGCAGATGTTCGGCCGGCCCAGCCTCGGGGCGTGGCTGGCGTATGGGCTGGGGGCCGAGAGCCGCAATCTCCCCGGGTTTGTCGTGCTCAACTCGGGGCGGGGGACCAGTGGTGGAACGTCGAACTGGGGGAGTGGCTTCCTCCCCTCGGCGTACGCCGGGGTGCTGTTCCGCAACCAGGGAGAGCCGGTGCTGAACCTGGCGAACCCCCCGGGGGTCTCCGACCCGCTGCAGGCGCGGTCGATCGCCGGGGTGAACGCCCTCAACCGCCTCCGGCAGGGAACTGTCGAAGACCCGGAACTGGCGAGCCGGATCGCCGCGTATGAACTGGCCCAGCGGATGCAGCTGGCGGCACCCGAGCTGGTCGACTTTTCGCAAGAGACCGCCGAGACGCAGGCGGCCTACGGGGTCGGCCGGCCCGAGCCCGAGTTTGGCAACTGGCGCGGGGGGCCGAAGGGAACCTTCGAGTCGTTCTCGCGGAACTGCCTGCTGGCCCGCCGGCTGGTCGAGCGGGGAGTGCGGTTTGTGAAGCTGGTGCATGCCTCGTGGGATCATCACAGCAATCTCGACCACGAGTTGCCGCTGTGCAGCCAGATGATCGACCAGCCGGTCGCGGCCCTGCTGCGCGACCTCAAGCAGCGTGGGCTGCTCGACAGCACGCTGGTGGTCTGGGCGAGCGAGTTCGGGCGGACCCCGCTGGGCGAGAACCGCAAGGGGCGCGAGGGAGTGACCGGCCGCGATCATCACCCGCTGGCGTTCACGCTGTGGTGTGCCGGAGGGGGCATCCGCGGGGGGCAGGTTCTCGGTCAGACCGACGAACTGGGTTGGAACATCGAGCGCGACCCGGTGCACGTGCATGACCTGCAGGCGACGCTGCTGCATGCCCTTGGGCTCGACCACCGGCGACTGACGTACCGCTTCCAAGGACGCGACTTTCGCCTCACCGACGTCGGGGGCCAGGTCGTCCCGGCACTGCTCGAGCGACCGCCGGTCTAGACGCTTGCGAAGCCTGGTCGGGTGTCCCGCTCAGTTGCCTGCGCCGCTTGGCTGGGTGCCCCGTTCACGGGCTTTCCCGGTGGACTTGCTGGCTTCATCCAATCGCGCGCGAATCGACTCGCGTGCAGGGACGGGTCGGTGGGACTCAGCGAATGTCGCCGCCGGTCAGCAGGCGTTCGATTCCATCGGCGCGGGCGGCGACTTCCTTGACGCTCTTGCGGACTTCCTCGGCGTCCACGGTCGCCCGCGGGTAGGTGTCGTGCACGATGAAGCTGGGGGTGCCGTCGACGTCGGCGACCGCGATGCTCCCGTGCGGCATGTCGGCGTTGATCCGCAGCGCCTGGTCGTAGAACTCGGGGGTCGCCGGGCAGCAGATGCTGGTGATGATGAGTAAACGATCGGCGGCGGCGTGATGGCTCGCCTCGACCAGCACCGTCTGGTGTCGACCGTTGGGAAATCGCACCCGCAGCACGTGCCGGCGTCCCTCATGCTGGACCTGCACGTTCGGGTCATCGCCGAACGCCTCGTCGAGCAGGCTGTCGACATCGCGGGAGTGGCCCAGGATGGACTGCAGCAGTTGAGCGGCCCGGACGCCGTCCGCCGGGCGATTCGCCGGGTTGCGGTCCAGCAGCATCGCCAGGCACTCGGCCATCTCCAGCGACACCTCGGGTACAATCCGCCGAATGTTGGGGAGCGGGGTGTTGAGCACTTCACCCATCACGGCGGTGAGGGTCCGCCCGCCGAACGGAACCCGCCCCGCCAGCATCAGGAAGTAGGTGACACCCAGGGCGTAGACGTCGGTCGTGGGGCTGGCGGGGGCTCCGTTGTAGAGTTCGGGAGCCATGAAGTGGGGGGTGCCGCAGAGGGGCTCGCCCGCGGCATTCGTCAATCCCGCGCGCACCACCTTGGCCAGGCCGAAGTCGGCGATCTTGGGGACCCCCTGCAGCGTCAGCAGCACGTTGTCGGGCTTGAGGTCGCGGTGAACGATCCCGAGGCGGTGAGCCTCGGCCAGTCCATCGGCGATGCGGGCCGCGATGAGTGTCGCCTTGAGCGGGTTGAGCCTCTGTTCGTCGTGCAGCACCCGCCCCAGCGACCGCCCGGGAACGAACTCCATTTCGAGAAAGTAGGTGTCGCGTTCCTGGCCGACGGCGTGCACCGTGATGATGTTGGGATGCGAGAGGGCGGCGGCCGCCCGCCCCTCGTTCATGAACCGCTCGATGTAATTGCGCTGCCGCTCGACCAGTTCGGGGAGCAGGATCTTCAGGGCACAGCGGCGATGCAGGTCGCGGTGGCGGGCGAGATAGACCCGCCCCATCCCCCCTTGCCCCAGCACCGATTCGACCTGGTAGACGTGAAAGTCGCTCCCGAGGAGGGGGTCGGGCAGGTTGGTTGGCTCGGGAGCGGACTCGGCGGTGTTGGCCAGGGTGACCGCGGAGGGGGGCGCTCCCAGTGTCGGTTCGTCGTCGAGGATCAGCGTTTCGCTGAAGGGGGCGGGGCGGGGGTTGCGGATCTCATACCCGCAATGGGGGCACTCGGTCACCAGGTCGACCGCTTCCACCCCGCCGCCACACCGCGGACACGCTCGCAACACGATCGCTCACCCCGACGTCCCGGCGACGTCTGCCAGATTTGTGAACGCCCAAACCAGAGTCATTCCGCCTCAGCTCCCGTCGCCACAACGAGCTGATTCCCGTGAGAGAAGTGTACCGCAATCCAGCCGCATGCCTAGGGACGGTCGCCGGGAGTTCGCCAATTCATCCTCCCGGAGACCAGCTCAAACTTCTGACGCGCTCATCATGCGCGAGCTTTGCCTGCCAGTTCTTGGACCACGTGCGGCACCTGTTGCAGTGCCAGTCATTCCGCTGCCAGTCACACCGTCGGCTTCCACAGCCGAAGTGCCGCGCGCCGACAACGGGGCACATGGTCCCGCGAGAGCGTTCACGGGCGGTGCGAATGGTCTGCCACAGGGAAAAATTGACCCCCGCTCCCTGCGGGCGGTAGACTGAAGTGGTTGATGGCCTTTCTGCGGCGGTTGATCGAGGTGCGGCAGCGACCCTTCCTCTCAGGGAAAACCCGGTCGCTGATACGGGGTGGTTCTGAGTGCGACATCGGGGAGGCCCTTGCGACCCGTCGGAGCCTCATCCAGCGGCGTTGAGCGCTGCTCTTGTCCCGGCTTGAGTTTGTCCACCCCGTGCGTCGTGGCCCTCTCTGTCACTGCGTAGGGGCACTTTGGTGGCGGGTTCTGGGTGTGTCGCTTGGTGTCGCAGACCTGGTCGTCAGTCTCGTCCCGCCGTTGAGTTTCCCTTCCGTAAGGCCCCGCTGGCATGAATGCCCCCGATCCCGACCTCCCCGACCCCGACCGCCGGGATGACTGGTCCGCCGGGAATCAATCCCCGGCTGCGTGGGATTCCCCCCCGAGGCCGCTGGACGTGGTTTTCCCCTCCGCTGAGCCGGCCGCTCGCGGGTCCGATTCGTTCGCAGACTCGTCAGGCTGGGGGGGCGACGACAAGTCAGTGGCTCGCCCCAAGCGCCGTCGGCCGCGGTTCCCGGGTCCCGGGATCCTCGAGTCGCTGGTCTGGGCGGCTGGCTTCATGTTCACGCAGGTGCTTGCCTCAAGTGTCCTGGGGGTGCTGGTCGCCTTCGGTTTTTTCTGGGCGGGAGGGAAGATCGACTTCGCGGAGATCCTCCGCCAGCAGCAGCGCGCACAGCCCACCAAATCGCCGAGTGCCCCCGAGGCCCCCCAGCCACCGGAGAATCTCCCCATCGTCGCCGATGCGGCCCCGGCCCCCACGCCTCCCGGTCAGCCTGTGGAGATTCCCGCGTCCGGACCGGGGGCTCCCGAGGCAGGAACCGTTTCGCCCTCAGCCCCCACAACCTTGCCCCCCACTGCAGGCGACCCCACACAGTCTCCGGGCATGCGGGCCCTGATGAAGTACATCGAGCAGCGGATGCCCTTCATGCTCTGGGGAGCCGGGCTCGCGACCGCGGCCTACGCCATCGTCCTCACCCTGTTGCGCCTGGGAGAGAGAGGCGTCCAGGAATTGGGCTGGCACCTGCCCCGCTGGCAACACCTGCTGGCCATCGGGTTGCTGGTCTTGCCCCTGTCGATGGTTGCGTCCACCATCCAGCAGATGGGGTTCGACATGTGGCCCTCCTCCAAGCAGCAGATGGAGTCGTTGTTCGAGCAGATGCGCCCCCTGCCATTGCTGATGATCTGGGCCATCATTGCCTTCGCCCCGGCAGTCTCCGAGGAGCTTCTCTTCCGAGGGGTGATCGGGCGGGGCCTGCTGGCCCGCTATGGCTTCGTCCCGGGGGTGCTCCTCACGTCGGTTTTCTTCGGCGTCATGCACATCAACCCTGCCCAGGTCATGGGGGTCATTCCCATCGGAATTGCCCTGCACATTGTCTACCGCGTCACCCGCAGTTTCTGGGCCCCCATGCTGCTGCACTTTTTGAACAACGCCTTCGCCGGGCTGATGCTCAAGCTCTCCGACCATCCCGCCGTCCAGCAACTGGGTGATCAGCACGGCGGTGGGCACGCCTCGCTAACCTACCTGCTGGCCCTGGGCTGCGTGGGCTGCCTCTTCTGCTGGATGTGGCAGACCCGCACCGAGTACGTCGATGCCGCCGGAGCCACGTGGGAGCCCGACCAGCCCCACTGCGGAGTCCCCCCCGCCCACTCCACGTATCGGTTGGAACTCACCCGGGACCTGCCGTGGGGCTGGATCGCCGGGAGCCTGGCACTGCTGGCCGGAATGCTGCTGACGATGACCCGGTCGGGAGGGGCTTGATCCCGCGAGCGGCCGCCATCTCCGCCAGCCGGCCGTCGGTCCAGTCACTCCCCATCCTGGGCCAGCGTTTCTCCCCCGTCATGTCTTCGCCCCAGGTGCCTGTATGGCGTCGTCCGATCCGCAGAGCGAACCCTCCGCCAGCGAACCCTCCGCCGCAAAACCCTCCGCCGCAAAACCCTCCGCCGCCGAACCCTCCGCCAGTCCCCCCGCCTTGGGTCAAGTGCCGCCGACCCCGGTCGCCTCCAACCATCCGGCCGCGGGCCTCGCTGGAAACACCGAGCTTGCGGTTCGCAGACTCTCGCGGGGGCCCTCCAACGACACCCCGGGCGACCCGCCGAGCTCAGCGGCAAACGTCCCTGGGGAAGGGCCAGTGGCTGCGGGCACAGGCCGGCCAGCCGCGCTCGACTTGACCCCCTTTGGTGGCGACGATTTGCCCGAGGGGCTCCAGCGGGCGACCAGCGAACTGCTCCGGCGAATCGGCCCCAGCCAACGGCAATTTGAATGCGCGATCCGCATGGTGGGGGCTCTCCGCGACCGACTGGCGGCAGGGGAATCGGCCATCGAACTGGAGCGCGTATTGCGCTCCCCCGACCTGCAGAAACTGCTCCGCCTGGGGGGCGAGGTGGTCTGCGTGCTGCTGGAACGCCGGGCTCCGCTCGAGAGTGTGCAGGCGTGTCGGGGGGTCGAGCGGCGGCTCGCGGCGTTTTTCGCCCCCGCGCTCTCCCGGCGGGAACGCGATGTGGGGCTCGCCGAGGTATGGGACGACCCCCAACTCGTGCAGCCCGGGGGTGGTCCCGTGACGGGGAACTGGCGCGATGCCCAGACCCGGCGCACGCTGCTGAAGGAGGCCCGAAAACGGGGAGTGGCCCAGCGGGGTCTCTTCACGCGGGCCTGGCGATTCACGTTCCGCTGGGTGCCCCGCTGCCTGCTGCTGTGCAGCCTGTTGTGGGGGCTTGTCGTCGCCTGGTTGATCTGGTCGCGCCCCGCGTATTACGAGAGCCAGCTGGGCTTTGCGCGGCAGCGGGTCGCCCGGGTCGCACCGGAGGACCGGGCGTGGCCCCTGCTGCGGCAGTGGGGCGTGGCCATGCGCGATGTCCGCCGGTATCGCGAGGACCCATTCATCCCACCCGGCGGGGGACCCAATCCCGCCGGGGGCGGCCCGCCGGATGCTGTTTCCCTCGCTGAGATTGAACAGCATCCCGGTCCCATCGAGTTGCTGCTGCAGGCCAGCCAGCGCCCCGAACTGGGGTTCGACCCCGACGTCGCAGACGACGATTCGTCGGAAGATGGAGACCTGCTGAGCCGGATTTATCTCAATGGAGAGACCCCCTCGCAGCCTTTGAAACGCCTGCTGGCCACCCAGGGTTTGCTGGCTCGGGTTCGTCGGGAGTTGAAGCAGCATTTTGAACTCGCGCAGCAGTCGCACGATCTGCGGCGGGCCGAAGAGTTGCTCGCCGCCCGCATCCGCTTGCAGGCACTGCAGTTTGAGGGAGGCAACCTGCTGCATTGGGGTGATCTGTTCTTAAGCCGGGGGCAACTGACTGGCGATGTGGTCAGATTCCTGCAAACCATCGAGGAGGACGTGACGCGGGTCGATGATCGCCACCTGCTGGAACTGCGGGAGGCGCTGCTCCAGCTGGAGCGGCCGCTCGCCGAGGCCAACCAGCCGGGGACCTTCATGTGGCAGCGAGATCGCGAGCTGGCCCTCGATGAGCTCTACGCGGAGGGACCGATCGGGCTCATCACTGCAGACGGACTCGAGCACCTTCGACTCTTTGGGAATCCACTTCACCCCCTGCTCGGCCCACTGCCAGGCTGGGAGTCGTTCAGCCCGGACCAGGTGCTGGACTTTGCCTGGGCGTGGGCGAAAGCTCCTGTGGCAACGCTGCTGGTGGCGACCCGCGCACAGGCGGAAGCTGTCGATGAGCAACTGGCACGCGAAGCGGAAACGCTCGTGAAGAACCAGGGACTGCTCCGCACCGTGGCCCGCCGACAGCTCGAAAACCAGTGGCTGAACAGCCGCTGGCGGAGGATGCGGTGGGCCCCGCTGACACTCATCGGCCAGCGGTGGGAGCTCGCGCAAAGCCGGATTTGGAATCCGTGGCTGGCCGGTGTGCGCCAGGCGCGCATTCAGCTCGCGGCACTCCGGCATGCGCGGCGCACCGGGAAGTGGCCGCAGCAAATTGCCGAACTCGTTCCCGCCGAACTCGACGCGATCCCCCAGAATCCCTTCGGTGAGATCCCGGCCGACCTGGATTGGGCCAACTCACAGCGGCAGCCGATGCCCAACCCTCGATCCGCAGGCCAGGGCGTCGACCCTCCCGCCCCGCAGTCCCCGTAGGTTCTCTGCCGGGCCCAGGCGGGGCGGTGCCGGCCGAGGCAAGAGCCGCGGGCGCAGGCCATACGTTTTGTGGCACTTTGGCCAGGCTGTGGTGAGTCTGGGGGAAGAGACCCCGCCCCGGGGCGGCGCGTCGGGGAATTGCGCGGGCCGCGTGTCAGCAATGGGCGCGTTGGCAGGCGACCTGGCTCAGGCTGCCAAACCGCGTGATCGGTCGCAAAAGTGCTCGCGGGACTTGGTGACAGGGTCGGTCGGGGGATGTCCCCGGCCAACTGTCAGCGCTTCCCTGATTCGGGCCGATCGTCCACGCCAGCGGCCACTCGCGAGCACGATCGGCAAGTGCTCCCCGAGCACGCCGAGCGCCGTGCTCCTGGGCAACGGGTTCCGGCGGCTCCGCAGGATCGTTCAAAGTGTGCAATGCATGCCCGGAGAATCCCGCGGCAGGGGCCTGTAGCCATTTGCGACACCGCGCAGGACGACCGTAGCAAATCGCCAGCAGCGATTGGGAAATCCACCCCGTTTGGGGTTAAGCGACGATCTATTCGCAATTTTTCCCGAATTCGCGCAGAGAGCCCCCACACCGCTCCGTATTAAGGGGGTGCAAGCGTGCGGGCGGTCCGCACAATCGGTCGTGCCCCCGGCTCACCCCCGACTCTCCGGGGGCCCCGCGGGCTTCCAGCCAGGGTCGCAGACCGCCTGGGTGTCGCGGCGAGAGCCACGCGTTTTCTGCAAAAAACGGCTGTTTTTGCAGGTAAAATGGAGGGGCCAGCAAGCCGGAAACACCCGGCTGTCGGGCTGTGGTCGAGAGGGCAACCCGCCGGGGTCCCTAACTTTTTTCAAAAAAATGGTCAGCGCGCTCATTTTTCTTTGAGCCAATCCGGAATGATTAGCGTATTAACTATCAACTGCGGGCCAACGCAGTGTGGAACGGTCCCCCGGCCAGGGGGCTTTCCGACGCAAGTGGTTTTCTGGAGAGAAGTTTACGTCGACTAACCACCTCCTGGCGAGGGCCTGTGGCCCAGAGCCGGGAGGGAGACGGGGTCGGCGGTCAGGCTTCGCTTGGGACCGGGCATCGGTCGTTTTCGGCACACTGTTTGCTCCACTCTGTTTGGCAGCCTGCCAGCGAGTGTGAGCGGCTTCGAGAGGAGGCTGTTGGCACCATGGCGAACTACCGCAACCCCGCGATTCGGCAACTGAAAGATCAACAGGTTCGATTTGTCCCCCGCGACCTGCGGTTGGATCAGATCGAGCGCGCCGAGCGCTTGTTGAACGAGTTGGAGTCGGAGGGCTCGTACCGGTACCAGGATCTGTGTCAGCAGATCACCCTGTACCGGCCCGAGATGTACCCCGATCTCCAGTTGACCGGAGACGAGGCGGCCCACGACTTGAGGCTGTTCATCGAAGACCTCTCCGACAGCGCCGACATTCGTGCCGAGCACTGTGCGGAGGAGGTGCTGACAGTCGAGGACCTGAGCCGGCAGTTCAACGTCTCCACCAAGACCGTGGACCGCTGGCGCAACCGCGGCCTGGTTTCGCGACGGTTCGTGTTTGGCAACCGGAAGCGAGTTGGCTTTCTGCGCTCGTCGGTGGAACGGTTTGTCGAGCGACAGGGCCCGGGCTTCGAACGTGGCGGAGGGTTCACACGGATGAACGACGCCGACCGGGATCAGATTGTGGCCCGCGCCCGCCGGCTGGCGCAGGCTGGTGGCTGCCCGACCGAAGTGAGTCGGCGGCTCGCGAAAAAGTTTGGGCGGTCGCCCGAAACCATTCGCACTACTCTCAAGCAACACGACGCCGAGCACCCCGAGAACGCTGTGTTCCCGGAGGCTCAACTTCAGGTGACCCAGGCGGTCAAGAACGAAATCTACCGCGGGTTCCGCAAGGGAATTGACGTGACCAGATTGTCAGAAAAGTACGGACGGACGCGCACCAGCATCTACCGCATCGTGAACGAAGTGCGGGCCCAGAGGCTGGTCGATCAACCCATCGATTTCGTCTACCACCCGGAGTTCGAACTCCCCGGGGCCGACGAAACGATCCTGCACGCCCCCGAGCCAGTGGTCGAGCGGGGGACCACGCCGCGGATTCCTCCCGGCCTGCCCCCTTACCTCGCCCAGCTGTATCGCATCCCGCTGCTCACCCGGGAGCAGGAGGCGTACTACTTCCGGAAGTTCAACTACCTCAAGT